>NZ_JAJNIR010000006.1:0-98195 GCF_022385935.1 Mammaliicoccus sp. J-M41
GCCACGAAATTAGCATCATGCTAGCAAGTTAAGCGAACACTGACATGATAAATTAGTGGTTAGCTATATTTTTTTACTTTGCAACAGAACCGAAAATAATCTCTTCAATTTATTTTTATATGAATCCTGTGACTCAATGATTGTAATATCTAAAGATTTCAGTTCATCATAGACAATGTTCTTTTCAACATTTTTTATAGCAAATTGATTAAATAAATTCTCTAATTTCTCCCGTTTGATTTCACTACCATAGATTATATTATCATTGATATAGTCAATGAATAATGACAAATTATCACTCATAACAGTCCCAACCCCTTTATTTTGATAGACTAATTATCTTCATCATTGTAAAACAAATTACACCCTTTAAATTTAACTCAACTTAAATATCGACAAATTAAAAAACAATAAAATTACTTGAATATTATTCATAATATATTAACAACTTTATTATACTGCTCTTTATATATAAAATCATTAATAATTAAACAAGCCTTAAAATATTTAACTTTTTTGTGATTATTACACATTATCTTATCTGCTCTTTATCACCATAAAAATAGAAAAAACAAGATTCCTAAAGAATATAGGAATCTTGTTTCAGACTGTGGACAAACTGATTTTTTATCAGTTAGCTTATTTAGAAAGTTTTATTTAAATTACAGTTTCTATTTTTATTAGATCACAATTTTATTTTAGCTCTTGTTCAAGTAATCATTTTTCGCCAAAAACTTTATACTGAATAGCTTCTACATTAAATACTTTGTCAATGAGATCATCTACATCTTTAAATTCAGAATAATTTGCATATGGATCTATAAAATAAAATTGTGGTTCTTTACCAGAAACATTAAATATTCTTAATATTAAATATTTCTGCTTATATTCTTTCATAGCAAACATTTCATTTAGCGACATAAAAAATGGTTCCTCAATACTAGAAGATGTAGATGTTTTAATTTCAATAAATTTTTCTACAGCTTTATCTGTATTTGTTGGATCAAAAGCTACTAAATCATAGCCATGACCGTGTTGAGAGCCTGGATTATCATTTAAAATATTCCTAAACTGTTCTTTCTTATCTTCGTCTATTTTATTATCAATTAGCTCATTAAAGTAATTTAGCGCTAATTTTTCTCCAACTTTACCGGTTAATTTATTCTCTTTATTTGATTTTTCAATTTCTGAATCATTTTTAGTAGTCTTTGATACACCTTTTTTATATTTTGGAATTATTCCTTTAGGTGCTTCCACTTCCTTGAGTGTCTTATCTTTTTGTGCTGTTCTAATTTCTTCAATTTCGCTGTCTTCCTGTATTTCGTCTATGCTATTGACCAAGCTATCATAGGATGTTTTTGTAACTTTTGAAGCTAATTCATTAAATAGTTCTAAAAATTTCTTTAAATCCTCTAGCATATCTTCTTCTGTGAATCCTTCATTCAAATCATAATATTTGAATCTTATTGATCCATGAGAATATCCTGATGGATAATCATTTTTTAAATCATAAGATGAATCTTTATTTTCTGCGTAATAAAATCTTCCAGTATTAAATTCATTTGATGTAATATATTTATTGAGTTCGGAAGATAAAGTTAATGCTCTTTGTTTTGCAGCATTTTTATCCCGCGGAAACATATCACTTATCTTTGACCATCCTTGATTCAAAGATAAGTATATGCCTTCTCCTTCCGGATGAAAAAGATATACCAAATAATATCCATCCTTTGTTTCTTTTGTTATATTCTCATCATATATTGAAATCCAAGGAACTTTACTATAGTTCCCAGTAGCAACCTTCCCTACAACTGAATATTTATCTTCTTTTATATGCACTTTTAACTGCTTGGGTAACTTATCATGGACTAAAGTTTTATATAGATCACCTTTATCCCAATCAGATTTTTTAACTACATTATTGGTACGTTTCTCTTTAATTAATTTAAGGACCTGCATAAAGTTGTCTATCATTTGAAATTCCCTCCTATTATAAAATATATTATGTCTCATTTTCTTCAATATGTACTTATTTATATTTTACCGTAATTTACTATATTTAGTTGCAGAAAGAATTTTCTCAAAGCTAGAACTTTGCTTCACTATAAGTATTCAGTATAAAGAATATTTCGCTATTATTTACTTGAAATGAAAGACTGCGGAGGCTAACTATGTCAAAAATCATGAACCTCATTACTTATGATAAGCTTCTTAAAAACATAACAGCAATTCACATAAACCTCATATGTTCTGATACATTCAAAATCCCTTTATGAAGCGGCTGAAAAAACCGCATCATTTATGATATGCTTCGCCACGCATGATTTTGAATGCACGATACACTTGTTCCATCAGGATGACTTTCATCATTTGGTGTGGGAAGGTCATTTTGCTGAATGATAGGGCGTAGTTGCTGCGTTGTAATACTTTTTGATGCAGGCCGTTTGATCCGCCGATGATAAATGTGATGTGTGAATTGCCTCTTGTCATGAGGTTATCGATTTCTTTACTGAGGCCTTCGCTTGTTAACATTTTGCCTTGTATTTCCAAGGTAATAACGTAACTGTCTTGTTTGATTTTAGACATGATTCTGTCCGCTTCTTTTTCCTTCACTATCTCTATATCTTTATCGCTCATATTATCGGGTGCTTTTTCATCTGCTACTTCAATGAGTTCTGTCTTTGTATATGCACCTAAACGTTTATTATATTCATCTACGGCTTGTTTCCAGTATTTCTCTTTTAGTTTACCTACCGTTATGATTGTTATCTTCATTTTTATCCACCTTTATTCATCTTGTTAAAAGTTATCCACATGTTATTAACTTATGCACAGTTTTCTTTATTATTATATCAACAATTTTAATTTTTTGTACGTTTTCTAAATATTAAGTCGTTTATTTTTATACATTTTATTATGATTTATCCACGGATTTATATACATTGTGGATAAAACAGTGGATAACTACCTATATTATTCACAGTTTGTGGACATTTGTGTATAACTGTGGGTATATATGTGCACAAACTAAAAAGATATCCCCAACTCAATAATTGGGGATATCTTTTTTAAATGTAGTATATTGGTGTTGCTTTTTCTTTATCTGTATCACATAAAATGACTTCTTTATTTGTATCAATATCATGTTTGTTTAATACTTGTCCAACGCTCATTCTTGCTAAATCTTTCATGTTGTTGTCTTGGCTTAAGTGTGACAGATAGATACGCTTCGTACTTCCTGTTATAACATCACACATTGCATGTGCTGCATCTTCGTTAGATACGTGACCCATGTCGCTTAATATACGTTGTTTCGTCTTCCATGGATATTTGCCCATTCTTAACATATCCACATCATGATTACTTTCGAATACAAAGGCATCACTTCCGTGTATCATACCTTTCATGCGGTCTGACACGTAGCCTGTATCTGTAATCATCGTTAACTTTTTATAGTCGTGATTAAAGATATAGAACTGTGGGTCTATTGCGTCATGTGACACGCTAAATGATTCGATATCCATACCTGCTAAAGTCTTAGTTTCATATGGTTCAAAATGGAACTTTTGATCTAGTGGTATGTTTTTATCTTTAGCTTCTATCATTTGCCATGTCTTTTTGTTCGCATAGATAGGAAGTTTATACTTTCTTGCGAGTACACCTAACCCCTTTATGTGATCGATATGTTCGTGGGTTACTAAGATACCTTCTAGGTCGCTGATGTTACGGTCAATTTGTTGAAAGAGACCTTCTATTTTCTTTCCTGTTAAGCCAGCATCGACAAGTAGGCTTCCTTTATCTGATTCTATATAAGTGGCATTTCCTGTACTGCCACTTGCGAGTACGCTCATTGCGATCACAAGTGTTCATCTCCTTTAATTACTGCTTCTCTTACGATTCTTCTAAGACGGTAGATTCTGGTTTAATGGCATCGATATACAATGTCTTCGTATCTGTTTTACCGTCTTTTTCGGATTTAATTTTAACTTCCCATGACGGTACAAGTACTTGTCCGCCTATTTCTTTAACGACACTGTAGTAGCCTAACCTTACAGACTCTACTTTATCGCCTTTTTTAAGGTACGTGTTGTAATACAATGTCTCTAAAGCTGTCTTCGCATCTGCTATTTTACGTTTATTATTGTTGTCGCCATTTCCTGGTTTAAGTTTGTCTAAGTACGTTTGTGTAAATGACTTAGCTCTACCATTATCCATATCTATGACGATTTGTCCTTTGTTGTTGTTGAGTATTGGTAAATCTTCATAGTTTTGTTCATAGACGACTTTGTTTTTATCTGTGTTGTTCTTTTTATATTCGTAATCTTTACCTTTAAAGGCATCTTTATTAATAAAGCTCTTAAATGACGACTGTTTACTATCTTTATCTAAATCTGCATTGACGTCTTTATTGATTTTCGTGTCTTTTTCACTTAATGAATAAACACCTTCAAGTTCATCTGAATCAAACGATTTACTACTACCTGTTATGGCTTGCATCTTCTTATCTCGATATTCTGGTAACTGCGGGATGTCTATGCCTTCTTTAGCAAAATTGACATCTGATTGTGCGTTTGATTCTTGAACGATAGAGTTATTTACTTTATTAAAGTATACAACGACCAATCCTATATTAATGAGAATAAACACAATGATGAAGAGTGACTTAGCATGTTTCCAATCCATTAAGAAAGTCCTCCATTCTCGTACCGTTTCCATTCACCGTCATATTTGATATACCATTTCGGTGTAAATTCAATCGTGTCTTGTAAGTTATTAATTTCGTCTTTAGGTAATGATAAATCATAGCCAATTGCTAAATTCGTAACTTTGTTAAAATCAATCGAACCATTTGAAGCTAGGTTAAATCTAACTTCTTCTGATGAAGGTAATCCATCCGCTTCTTTTTTAGACGGTACGGCTACTCCTGTTGTAATAAGACCGCGATTATATTCATTAATCGTATCTCTACCCCACACCGCTTCTATTGAAGATAACTTATCATCATTAAACACTGGATAATTATTTAAGAACATTTGATAGTCTATTTTACCAGATTTTTGATCCGTACTAAATAGACGGAATTCATCTGTATATCCTGCATGTTCATTAATAAATTTAAATGAATTTGTAATCGATTTTGACATATCTTTTTGACGATTTTCATCTTCTGATAAATTCGTATAACGATATGTTTGTTTCGCTTCATTCACGGTAGAAATCCCCGTATTGTTGTTATATGTCGAAACGTTATGTTCATTACTACGCGCAATCACTGAATCACCAAGAATAACATCATTTAATTCAGATACTGATATTTTGTTAGAAACGTAACGGTAAATATTCATATTATCCGCATTCTCTGGTGCATAAATTTGGTAAATTTCATTCGTAGTCGTCTCATTTGTAATCATGCCTGTATAAGGTTTCAAATCTGGTGCTGCTTCTTTATTCACCTTATCAAATTGCGTGCTTTTAATATTTGTCTGTAGTTTAACAGCTTTTTGTTTATTCTCACTTAAAAGATACACAACAGCTTCTTTCGTTGATTTCGTATCTACAAGAATTCGATCAAAATTAATATTAGGATAATAGTTCATATTCATGCCTAATACTTGGTTCAAGTACATTTCACTCGGAATGCTATCAGGGAAGTCTAAAATCGTATACCTTTCAGATAAATCTTCAAGTTGAACGACTGACTCACTGCTTAGAATATCAACTTTCTTCACTTCTTTACTCAACAATTGGTCAGTAATCTTCTTGATGTCTTTCACGTTAGACGTCCCTTTCACGTCCGTGCCATTTCGATTAATCATTCTAAACGGCATAATCACACTATCAATAGGCTTACTAATTTTAGGTCCAATAGAAGGTGTTTCTGTATTCACATCTGTTTCTAAATCTGTCAGTTCAGGTGTAAATGTCCATACACGGTATGTCATAAACACACTGATAAGCACAAGGATTATGAGGATAGCAGATTTAATCAGTTCTCTATTACGCATCCCAATCACCAAACTCATCTTCCATGACTTCACATGGCAATGTTATATAGATGGATGTACCTTGACCTTCTTTACTGCTCGCCCATATTCTACCTTTATGTGCTTCTACGATTTCTTTAGTGATGGCTAAACCTAAACCTGTACCACCCATTTTACGTGCTCTCGCTTTATCTACTCTGTAGAAACGATCAAAGATTTTATCTACTTTATTCACTGGAATACCGATACCATTATCTTTAATTTGTATCGTCATTCGGTTATATAAAGTATTTTGTTTCACATGAAACTCTACACGTTTATGTGATTCTTGTGAGTATTTAATCGCATTTGTAATGACGTTATCAAACACTTGTGTCATCTTATCTGGATCAATTTCAACGAATAAACCTTTAACAGGTATATCTCTAATGAACGTCACGTTCTTACCTTGTGTCATTTCGTGTCTGTTAATGATTTTGTTAATAAACATATTAAAATCAATCAATTCAGAGTTCATTTGATCACTTGAACTGTCCATTTTAGAAAGTTGTAATAAGTCATTCACAAGACGAATCATACGATCTGTTTCTTCACGTGTAACATTTAAGAATGTCGGTGCAACTTCAGGATCACGCCAAGCACCTTCTTCTAATGCTTCTATATAACTTCTCATAGATGTTAACGGCGTACGCAATTCATGTGAAACATTCGCAACGAATTCGCGACGTTCATTTTCTAAAATGTGCTGCTCCGTAACGTCATGTAATACGGCAATATAACCGTTGATAAAGCCTGTATCTTGAATAATTGTACTGAAGTTAACACGCGCAATAATGCCTTCTTCACTATTAATATCAATAATGAAACTATCATTATTCTCTTGTAAGTCATCTAATGAATAATCATCGTCAATATTTAGAATATCTAATATATGTTTCGCTTCTACATCAGCACGTTCTAGACCTAACATTTTAAGTGCCATTTCATTAATAATACGTACGCGGCCACGTCTATCAGTGGCAAGGACACCATCGCTCATATGCGTGATAACCGAGTCTAGACGACGCTTTTCACTTTCCGTATTCGCTTGTGCTTCTTGTACACGTTTAGATAAGTTGTTAAACGACAGTGCAAGTTCACCGATTTCGTCATTTCCGTATATCTTAACGCGCTGCGTATAGTTACCTTTAGACATCTCTAACGTTTGGTTACGCATGTCTGATATAGGTTTCGTAATCGTTCTCGCAATGAAGAAACCGAGCACGATTGTGATCAATAATGAGATTGCTGTACCGATGATGAAGATTTGGTTAATGTTGTTTAACTGTTCGTAAACAGAATCAATATCTGATTCAACATATATATCTCCGACAACTTCACCTTCGTATTCAACAGGTTTATTTTTGATCCATACTCTATTACTATCGGATGAATCATTTTTTAATACGATTTTATCATTAGCTTTTCCTAATGATAACGCCTTTTGTACAGAGCTATCGTTTACTTTTTGATTGACGGTATTTTGATTCGTAGCTTTAGATGTCGCCACAATAATTTGATCTTGATCAATAAACTTAATCTCATCAATTTCAGTTCTATTGGCATAATCATCTAATATATTTTGTATTTCTTTTTGGAAGTTCCGATTTGGATCTTCTGAGTTGTACGTTTTCTTTATGTTGTAATTAATCTGTTTCACGTGTTGTTCAATATTTGTCTTGAAGTTACGTGTCAGTTCTTTCTCAAGACTGTTTGTAAAATATAATCCAATAATTTGCATACCAATAATGATTAATAAAACATAAATAACGACAAGTTTAATGTGTAAGGACTGAAACTTCTTTAGCCAATTCATAATATCAGCCTACTCTTGTGTTTGTAGGAAATAACCCACACCTCTACGCGTCACAATATATTCTGGGTGTGATGCATCGTCTTCGATTTTCTCACGTAGACGACGTATCGTAACATCGACTGTACGTACATCTCCAAAATAATCATAACCCCATACAGTTTGGAGTAAGTGTTCACGCGTCATAACTTGTCCAATATGTTTTGCTAAATAATGAAACAATTCAAATTCACGGTGCGTCAATTCGATATCGACACCACGTTTTTTAATTGAATATGCATCAGGGTATACCGTAATATCTTTAATGACGATTTCATTTGTTTCTTCGTCTTCTGTTTGTGTTGGTTGAGAATAATGTCTACGTAAGTTTGCTTTCACACGCGCGATTAATTCACGTGTTGAAAAAGGCTTCGTCACATAATCATCTGCACCTAACTCTAACCCTAGAACTTTATCAATTTCTGAGTCTTTAGCTGTTAACATAATGATTGGCATTTCAAATTTCTTACGAACCTCTCTACATACTTCCATACCATCTCTACCAGGTAGCATAATATCTAATAATACGATGTCTGGTTCTTCTGCATATATCAAATCTACTGCGTCATTACCGTCATATGCGCAATAAACATCATAACCTTCTTTTTTTAAATTAAATTCAAGTATATCTGCAATTGGTTTTTCATCATCAACGACTACTATTTTTCTAGCCATACATTTACCTCATTTCTTTTTGAAAATAAGTATCTCTAAGCACACAATTGTGCATGATATCCTATACTATAATTTAACACTATTTGTCTATTAATTCTATTGTTTGACGTTAATCTATGATTGAACAACAAAAAAATGCTTATCGTTATTACGATAAGCATTAAAAGCGGTCCCGACGGGAATCGAACCCGCGATCTCCTGCGTGACAGGCAGGCATGTTAACCGCTACACCACGGGACCTTATGTATAAAATTGAGATGGTGACCCCTACGGGATTCGAACCCGTGTTACCGCCGTGAAAGGGCGGTGTCTTAACCGCTTGACCAAGGGGCCTCTGTTTAACACAAGATTGATTATAGCATGAATAATATACAGAAGACAAGATTTTATTTTAAATTTTTTATATAATAAATATAGAAGTACTAAAAAGGATGATAATATGGAACAAGCACAAGTTATTAGAAAAGGACATCGTAAATTACGTAAAGGAGAAATCCTCAAACGATTCATATTTATCACCATCGGCAGTATATTAATGGGGGTAGGGTTAGAATTATTTTTAGTTCCTAACAATTTACTAGATGGTGGCATTGTCGGTATCGCAATTATTTTGAGTCATCTCACCAATTTAAAGCTTGGATTATTTATCTTTCTACTAAATATTCCGTTTTTCTTTTTAGGATACAAGCAGATTGGTAAGACATTCACGATTTCTACAATTTACGCAATTACAATATTATCTATTACAACAGCCTACTTACATCATTTTGATCCTTTTATTAAAGAAGCGTTTTTAGTAACGATCTTTGGAGGCGCAATTATTGGTTTAGGCGTAGGTCTCGTAATACGATATGGAGGATCTTTAGACGGATCTGAAATCAGTGCTATCTTAATCAGCAGTAAAGCACCATTTTCAGTAGGCGAAATCGTCATGTTGATTAACTTCTTCATATTTACAGCTGCAGGATTTGTATTCAATTGGGAATCAGCGATGTTTTCCGTTATTGCATATTTTATAGCTGCTAAGATGATTGACGTAACCGTTCAAGGATTTGATGAATCAAAAGCCGTATGGATCATCAGCGATACATATAGAGATATCGGAGAAGCCATCAATGACCGACTCGGTAGAGGTGTCACATACCTGAATGGAGAAGGCGCATATACAGGTGAAGATAAAAAAGTCGTATTCTGCGTCATCACACGATTAGAAGAATCCAAACTAAAAGATATCGTAACAGAAATAGACAACACCGCATTCCTATCAATCGGTGACGTGAGCGAAGTAAAAGGCGGACGCTTTAAGAAAAGAGAAATACATTAATAAATCACAGTAATATGCATAAGAATTTATGATTTCAAAGTATAGATAGACGTCTATGATTGCGGACAGTCTTAATTAGGAAGCCTGATTAAGTTAGTTTCTAGAGCGCAGTTGGTAGACAACCTTGAAATGATAAGTTTTTATGCTTTTTTGTTGGGTGGGGTTGAGGGGGGATGGATTGCGGTGCGGTACGGAATAGGTGGAATTTAGTTAGGTTCAGGTCGGGTTGAAGTTTATGGGCGATCTCTTGGCTTTATTCAGGACTTAAGCCATGACTGTACTGAACCCAAAAATCTAAACCTTAATTAGTATATTATTTCAAAGGTTTGTCTCCTGTAATTTTTGGGAGATAAGCCTTTTAATTTTGATTTGATTCTTTCGTTATTATAAAAATTGATATATCGATGAATAGCTTGTTCAAGATCTTGAAAATCTTTAAATTCTTGGCCATAATACATTTCTTGTTTAAGTAACCCAAAAAAGTTTTCCATAACTGAATTATCTAGACAATTACCTTTTCTAGACATACTTTGAAATATCTTATGTTCTTTTAATAAATTAGTGTATTGCGAATGTTGATAATGCCAGCCTTGATCTGAATGAATCGTTAAACGGTGGCCAAGGTTTGGACGACGCTCTATCATTTCTTTTAGTGGATTGATTACTATATCTAATGTAGGACGACTTGAGATTTTAAAGCTTATAATCTCTGAACTATATAAGTCCAGATAAGGTGATAAATATAATTTCTGACCATTCTTTAATTTGAACTCTGTAATATCTGTTACGACTTTTTGAAATGGGAGACTTGTTTTAAATCTACGATTTAATATGTTTTGAGCTACTTTACCAACTTTACCTTTAAAGGAACGATACTTACGACCTCTATGTGTGAACTTTGTACAAGTTAGATTATGTTCTTTCATGATTCTTAGTACTTTTTTATGATTTACAATAATACCTCTATTTCTTAGTGCTTGTGTAACACGACGATAACCATAGGTATGGTTTGATTCATTACATATTTCTTTTATTACTTGAATCAACGATTCATCTTTATTAGGTTTACTAAATTGATTTATCCAATAATAGTATACAGATTTAGCTATTTGAGCGATTTTAAATAAGATGCTTAATCTTATATTATATGTTTCATTTAGTTCCTTAATGACCTTTACTATTTCTGATTTTTGCTTCCGTAAATGTCGGTCAAGGCCTGTAACTTTTTTTGATAAGCTATACCTGCCTTTAACGTCTCGACTTCATTTCTAAGTCTTTCAAGTTCTTCACGTTCATTTTCATTTAAAGGTAAATTTTTATTATCTGATTTAGCTCGTTTTTTAGTCATAGTGTGAGATCGTCCCTTTTGTTTATTATCTATATCAAGACGACATTTTTCATCAAACTGACGTTGCCAATTGGCAATGATAATAGGATTAATAATCCTAAAGTGATTCGCGGTATCTTGATAAGACAACATATTTTCTTGTCTAAATTTTAAAACAGATAATTTAAATTCGCTAGTATAAACACTATTTCTAATTTTTTACTTCTAAACTTTTATGATCTTGTGAGTTTACTACTCCTTTAACTCACATCTTCGCCGATCTGCCCCCACAATCTCGTCCGCTTTCTCAACCCAACTCTAAACAATCCTGTCCAACCCTAACCAACTCCAAACCTCATCACCTTATATCAACGCACAACACCCAAACTCAACTCACTCCAAACCACACAACACCTTCCCCCAATATGAAAAAACCAGCAGATACGCTACATATCTGCTGGTTTCTCTTTATTTATTAGTCCCATAGGTTTTCTAATAGGTTTGTTTGGTTTCTATCTGGTCCTACTGAGAAGATAGAAATTTTAACGTTACATAATTCAGAAATGCGTTCTAAATAACGACGTGCGTTATCTGGTAATTCTTCTAATGAACGGCATCCTGTGATGTCTTCTTCCCAACCTGGTAGTTCTTCAAAGATTGGTTTACAACGTTCTAATTCGTTTAAGTTTGCTGGATATTCAGTGATTTCAACACCATCAATTTCGTATGCTGTACAGATTTTAACTGTTTTTAATCCTGTTAATACGTCAATTGAGTTAATTGATAAATCTGTAATACCACTTACACGGCGTGAATGACGTAGAACTACTGAGTCAAACCAACCTACACGACGTGGTCTTCCAGTTGTTGTACCGTATTCACGACCTACTTCACGGATATGGTGACCATCTTCATCAAATAATTCTGTTGGGAATGGACCGTCTCCTACACGAGATGTATAAGCTTTACATACACCAATTACTTTAGATACGTATGTTGGACCAACACCGCCACCTACTGTAACGTTACCTGCAATTGGATTACTTGAAGTAACGAATGGATATGTACCGTGGTCGATATCTAACATCACACCTTGCGCACCTTCGAATAATACTTTTTCATTGTTTACGAAAGCATCATCTAATAATTTAGCTGTGTCTGTTACATAATCTTTCAAACGTTGTCCTGCTGCATAGTAAGTTTCAAAAATTTCTTCAAAAGTGAAACCTTCAGCGTTGAACATTTTTTCGAATAATTCATTTTTATATTCAAGATTTTCTTTTAAGCGTTTTTCAAAAGTTTCTTTATCTAATAAATCAGCCATACGGATACCGATACGTTGTGCTTTATCTACATAAGCTGGACCGATACCTTTTTTAGTTGTACCAATTTTGTTGTCACCGCGTTTTTCTTCTTCTAATTCATCTTGTTTAAGATGGTATGGTAAGATGACTTGCGCACGGTTTGAAATTCTTAAATTGTCAGTTGCAACTCCGCGTTCATTTAAAGCATCTAATTCTTTCAATAAAGCTACTGGATCAACAACTACACCGTTACCGATAACACTTGATTTCTCTTGATAGAAAATACCTGATGGTACTAAATGCAATTTGTAAGTTTCTCCATCAAATTTAATTGTGTGACCTGCATTGTTACCACCTGAAAAACGTGCAATAACGTTTGCATCCTCTGCTAAGAAATCTGTAATTTTACCTTTACCTTCGTCTCCCCATTGCGTCCCAACGACTACGATTGATGACATGTGAGCACCTCCGCTTTTTCTCATTAACCATTAAGTATTCTATCAGTACTATCCTTAAATTGCAAACTAAAAACGAACATTGATTACTAGTGTTAAATTACACTTCTTATTCATGCTGGAATTGCTAAAAAACACCTTAACCACAGTATTTAAAAGGATTATAATCGTTTTATCCATTTTCAAAAACACAAACTTAAGCACATAAGTGTTACTTTACACAAAACAAAAGACGTACATTTTTGCATAATACACAATAAATGTACGTCTTTTATATTAAAAACTTTTTTTATCCAAATTCCATTCCGGCATGTTGATAGTCAATATCGGTGAATTTGTTATATTGTTTCATGAAGTGTAGTTTAACAGTTCCTGTTGGGCCGTTACGTTGTTTAGCGATAATGATTTCAATTTCACCATTCTCGTCTTGTGCACCCGCATCAACCGCTTCTCCATCTTCATCTTCGCCACCTCTTGAGTAATAGTCATCTCTATATAAGAAGGCAACGATATCCGCATCTTGCTCAATCGAACCTGATTCACGAATATCACTCATCATTGGTCTCTTATCTTGTCGTTGTTCAACACCACGAGATAACTGACTTAACGCAATAACGGGACATTCTAATTCTCTTGCGATTGCTTTAAGCATACGAGAGATTTCTGATACTTCTTGTTGTCTATTATCTGAGCTACGAGAACCACTACCTTGAATTAATTGTAAGTAGTCAATCATGATCATATCTAATCCATGTTCTTGTTTGAGCCTACGACATTTAGCACGAATATCCGTAATTCGGATGCCTGGTGTATCATCGATAAATATTTTCGTTCTTGATAGTTTACCTACTGCAACTGTAAACCTGCTCCAGTCTTCCTCGGTCATTGAACCTGTACGCAATCTATTTGAATCGACATTTCCCGTACTACATATCATACGTGTAGCAAGCTGATCGGCACCCATCTCTAAAGAGAAAATACCGACTGAATACAAATCTTGGTGTGTTGCAACTTGTTGTGCGATATTTAATGCGAAGGCAGTCTTACCTACTGATGGACGTGCCGCAATAATGATTAAATCATTTCGGTTAAACCCTGCTGTCATTTGGTCTAAATCTCGATAACCAGTTGGTATACCTGGTGTTTGTCCATTATTTTGATCGAGCTGTTCGGCATTATCAAACACAATACTTAATACATCTTTAATATCTTTGAAGCCTTCCGTACCTCTTGAAGCAGAAATCTCTAAAATTCTCTTTTCTGCATCTCCTAACAATGATTCTAAATCAAGCTCAGGATTATACCCATCTTCAGCAATACTATCCGCCACACGAATGAGTTGGCGTTTCACTGCATGTTTAAACACAATATCTATGTAGAAATGTATGTTTCTTGTTGTTGGGACATTATTTGCTAATTCTGCTAAATAGGCTGGACCGCCCGCTTCTTCTAATAATGATTCTGCTGCTAACTGGTCCATCAATGTAACAGAGTCAATTTCTTTATTCTGTTCATTTAGCATTAACATCGCTCTAAATATGTGTTGATGATTTGCACGATAGAAAGCTTCAGGTATTAATGTTTCACCTGTTGAGTTAATCAGTTCAGGATCAATCAAGATTGCACCGATAACAGATTGTTCAGCCTCTATACTATGGGGCATTTGTTTTGGGTTCATCATATTATCCATACCATCCATACTGATTACTCCTTTCCATTTTTAATAATTTTTATTATAACGCATTAAAATAGGTCGGTAAATCAAATACCGACCATTTTATTGATGCCTTTATTCTTCAACAACATGTACTTTTAATGTACCAGAAACTTTGTTGTGTAGTTTAATTGGTACATTTGTATAACCTAAACTGTGAATACCATTTGGTAAGTCCATTTTACGTTTATCAACTTTGATTTTGTGTTGTTTATCTAATGCTTGCGTAATTTGTTTCGTACTTACTGATCCGAATAATTTACCGCCTTCACCTGTTTTAGCTGGAATTTTAACTTCTAATTCTTTAAGTTTTTCCGCAAGTGCTTTAGCATCTTCTATTTCTTGTTGTTTTAATTCTTCTTGACGTTTGTTTTGTTGTTCTAATTGTTTGAGGTTTCCAGGTGTTGCTTCTACAGCATAATTATTTTTGATTAAATAGTTTTGACCATATCCTACTGGTACGTCTTTCACTTCACCTTTTTTACCTTTACCTTTAACATCTTGTGTGAAAATAACTTTCATTATTCTTCCACTCCTTTATCATCTGATTCAACAACCTCAACTAATGCTTCGATTGCTTTTTCTACTGTTGTATTTTTAATTTGTGTTGCAGCATTGGATAAGTGGCCGCCTCCACCGAGTGCTTCCATCGTTAATTGTACGTTTACTTCTCCTAACGAACGGGCAGAAATTCCAATTGTATCTTCTGATCTTCGTGCTACTACATAAGATGCTTCTACACCTTCTAAGCCAAGCAACTCATCTGCTGCTTGTGCAACTGTAACGGGGTGATATGTTTCATGATCTTCACCATGTGCAATTGCGACACCTCCGCGGAATAATTTAACTGTCTTAATTAAGTCTGAACGTTTAATATACGTATCGATATCATCTTTTAAGAAATGCTGACAAAGAATCGTATCTGCACCATGACTTCTTAAAAAGCTCGCAGCATCAAATGTTCTTGATCCTGTTCTTAATGTAAAGTTACGTGTATCCACAATAATACCGGCTAACATAATCGTTGATTCGATTCTCGTTAAACGATGTTCTGTTGGTTGGTATTCTAACAACTCTGTAACAAGCTCAGCTGTCGAACTTGCATAAGGCTCCATATACACAAGTAATGGACTTGAGATAATACTTTCGCCTCGACGATGATGGTCAATAACGACTTTTCTGTTTGCTTTATTAAGCAAGTTCTCATCAATTACAAGTTCAGGTTTATGTGTATCCACGACAACGAGTGTTGTACGTGGTGTCATTTCATGCCAAGCTTCTTCTGATGTAATAAATCTTTCTTTCAAATCAGGCTTCTCGTCTATTTCAGCCATCACACGTTCTAATGTACTATCAATATCCGAATCGTTTAATACAATATATGATTCAAGATTGTTCATCTTCGCAATGCGTGATACACCGATTGCTGCACCGATTGCGTCCATATCTGGTGATTTATGACCCATAATGATCACTTTGTCACCTTCAATTAAGATATCTCGTAACGCATGAGATATCACACGCGCACGTACTCTCGTTCTTTTTTCCATCGGGTCAGTCTTACCGCCGTAGAATCTCACGTTACCATTACTATTTTTAATGGCTACTTGGTCACCACCACGGCCGAGTGCTAAGTCTAAACTCGATTGTGAAAGTTCACCTAGCTCAATTAAGTTCTCACTACCTTCACCAATACCGATACTTAGTGTTAATTGGTGACCGATGTCTCTTGTCTTATCTCTTAAATCATCTAATAAGTTGAACTTCAACGTTTCGATATCTTCTAATATACTCTTGTTTAATAACGCGATAAATTGATCAGCACTATAACGTTTAATAAACAATTGATAACGTGATGACCAGTCATCTATAACGCTTGTAATCAGACTATTGATTTCTGAACGTTGAGAGTCATTCATATTCTGCGTAATTTCATCAAAGTTATCTAAGAAAATAGTTGCTATGATTGGTTTTTCATTCTCATATAATTCATATACACGGGAAGATTCAGTAATATCAAACAGATAAATAGACTGTTCATCTTCAGTATAAGTGACTTTATATTTGTATGATCCTTCTTCAATCTCTACTTCTGAAGTATTTTCTAATCTTTTTAAGATATTTGGAAATACTTCGTTAATTGGTTCGTCTAAAACGTCTCGTTCTAATCGTTTATTAACAAAATTATTAATCCATTCGATATGATTATTTTTGTCTAATAATATGACACCTATTGGTAAGTCACTGACTGCACTTGTTTTACTTTTCGTAATTCTACCGGCTAAACTCCCAATATATAAATCTAATTTCAAAAAGCTCTGTCTAACAAAAAATATGCTTACTGCAATTAGAATTATCGTAGCAACCGTCGAAATAATCGCCCAAAAAATTGAATTAAAAAAACTGAATACGACTAGCACCAAAGCTAATATCATCATAATAATGTACGGAAATATTAGGGCTTTTTTAACAGATTGACGGTTCATAAACTCACCTCAATTTACTTTTTTATACGTTGTTTCAAGTTAAACCAAATGTCCATTAATCCGAATAAGTACGCAAACGGTTTAAATATAAATGCCATTACAAAGATGATGACACCTACTATAATTGGTAATTTTTTAACTTTTACAAATAAATGGAACAACGATAATGCTTGTATAAATATAACCCATTCTAACACAAATTGTAAGTTAGTGACTATGCCATACGCGACGACATTGTCTTGCGTGACAAACAAACTCACAAGTACTGTGATCACAAAAACAAATGCTACACTTCTATTGATTTGCCACATAAATAATGGTCTGAACACTGGTGTTGCGACTTTGAATTTTCTTAAAATCGGAAACGTCACAACTAAATTCACAAGCACTAATAAGAATACCCATAATACTATATACCCAGGAATGCTCGCTTGTAATATTTCTAATGAAACTTGTAATGATTCTTCGATTTCAGTTGTTATATTGCCACCCATTTGGAAATATGACAGTAATACATCATGGTACTGGCTAAAGAACTTGCTTGTTAAAGGTAAGTTTCCCGTAATTTGTAAAATTAACACACTACCTATCGTCAAAATACTCATAAATGTTGTCACTAAGTACAACATACGTTCTTTAGATGTATGCTCAATAAGTAACTGCCCAATAAATACACTCATAAAAATAACAAGTGTCATGGCAGTTAATAAGAATACATGATTAAATAGAACAGTTGCACATAAAGTTATGACAACCGTCACAAAAAAGGACGGTTTAGAGCGATACCAAAGAATCGTTCCTGGTATCGTAATAAATGGTATGATCAATATTGCTAATAATGGTACAAAGTTTATTATAGCGGCACTTAGAACTAGTACAAGTGTTGCTATGATTGTCGCTTTTATATCGACTTTAAAAGACAAATTTTTCACTTCCCAATCTAAATTAAACATCTTTCTCTATTTTACAGATTTTTATCCTTTAAAACAATATAGGTGACTTTTAAGTTGATATCAGCGTGCTTTAAATTTATATAATTTTAAGAAATGATAAACGTTCGGCGCCCAATCTCCAAAATTCAATAAAAATCCATCATGACCAACGTTGTCTTGAACATAGAAATGTCTATGATACTTAAAGAATCGGCCTAAAGCTCTCACTTGGTCATCTGGATATAATAAATCATCCGCAAATCCTAACGTTAATACTTTCGTTTCTAATTGACGTAGACGTTCTTCAACATCATCTCGCCCTCTAGATATGTCATGACTGTCTAATACATCTAACAATGTTAAATAGCAGTCTTTATCGAATGCTTCTTTAAATTTATTGCCTTGATATTTTTGGTAGCTTACAACATCATCTGCAGAGAATCTTGATTCGTAATCTTTACTTGAACGATACGTTAAAAAGCCAAGTTGTCTTGCGATGCTTAAACCGTCTTGTCCGTTCATATGAATAACTTGTCTAGCAATTTCATTAAATGCTCTACTATATGATGAAGTCTTCTCTGTCGCAGCTAATATGACTGCTTTTTTCACTTCAAACGAACCGTCATAAAGCATTTCTAACGTTTGCATTCCACCTAAAGAGCCACCAATTAATACATCTATTTTTTCGTAACCAAATTGTTTCAATCCTAATATGTTTGCTCTCGCAACATCTCTCATCGTCAAATGTTCCGGGAAATTTGGTGTATTTAATCTTGAACTGGATCCATAAGGACTGCCAATTACATTAAATGTTATAAATTGATAATCATTAATTGAAAGGTAACCGCCATCTATAATTTCACGCCACCAACCTGCATGCTCATCATCACCATATGTTAAATGGTTGCCAGTTAACGCATGACAAACTACAACGAGTGGCTGGCCTTTATAACCCACATACTCATATTGAAGTTTTAAGTTATCAATCACTTCACCAGATTCTGTTTCAAAATGTCCAAGATCTACTATGCCTGTTTCTCGAGAAATAATCACATTAAAACCCCCTCTTATTTAAATTGAAAGACTTCTTACTCGTCAAAGAAGTAAGAAGTCCTCATCATCCTTATTATGCGAGTATACTCGTTGGTAGTAGCACCGTATCTGTTATGACCGGTTGCTGAAGTGTCGTCGGGCCAATTCCCTCAACTTCTCTGAATAAGCTTTGCTATGTAATTTATATTAAGAATACTAGAAATGAGCAATTCTTTCAATAAGTTAACGAATGAAATTAAAAGACTAATCTCACAATTGCCATAATAAACATACCGGCTATAACTGTAATCGTTAAACTTCTAAATATGAGCGCTATTAGAATCGTTGGTATCGCGACAATAATGCTCTCAAAATTAAGCGTAAATCCAGCATTGCCTTCTTGATTTAACATGCCTTCTAATATAAATGCCGTAAAGAGACATACCGGCACATATTGTAACCACTTGATCATACTTTCAGGTAAATCCGCTTTTGATAACAATACAAATGGAGAAACACGGATAATCCAAGTTAAAATAAAACAACTTAACGTAATTAAAATTAAATACATCGATATACTCATTTATCAAACACCACCCCTACGATAGAAGCAATAATTGTCGACACAATAATAGATAAATAAGTTGGCATAAATAATGTCAGAATAAGCATGCATACAATCGTTAATAAAATTAAATAAAGATATACTAAGACTTTGCTTTTATGTATCGTTTCAAACTGAGCAATCAATAAAAATATAAACATCGCTGTTAAAGCATAATCGAGACCAAACATTTCAGGTTTAGGTATTAAGTTTCCGACTAAACCGCCAATAATAGATGTCACAATCCATAATAAATAAGCTGAAATATTTAAACCATGCATCCAAGTCGCATTGAGCGATTTCTCTTTCGCATATTTCGTAATCGCAACACCAAATGACTCATCCGTTACAAGTGTACCTATTCCTACATTCGACCAGAAACCATTACCTTTAAATGCTGGTACTAAAGCCAAACTTTGAAGAAACATTCTTGAGTTAACAAAAAATACCGTCAATAGAATTGCTGAAATAGGGGAGTGAATGGCAACTAACGCACATATAATAAATTGAGCAGCACCCGCATAGACAAAAATAGACAACAATGCAATTTCTAAAATAGATAAATCAGATGAAATACCGACAATACCAAAAGCTAATGCAACACTAAAGTACCCAAGCATAGTAGGTATACAGTCTTTCACACCTTGAAGAAACAAACCTTTATTCGTAATACTCGTACTTGTCACAACGTTGCCTCCAAACTACAGTTACAGGTAAGTCTAACGTTTGTCTAACCTCAGTCTTACTTACCTATAAAGAAATTTAATATGTATTAGTTTTATCATACCTATATTACTTTATCAATAACACTTGATTAAATATTCGGAAAATAATTAAATAAAAAACAGCAGAAATTCAATTGAATGAATTTCTACTGTTTGATTATCTATATGAATTATTCACTTAAACCGAATTCTGCACTTGCTTCGAATTTAACATCTCTACCGATCATTACGCCACCAGTTTCTAATGCTTGGTTAAATGATACGCCGTATTTTTCACGGTCGATTTTACCAGTTACTGCGAAACCTGTTACTGTTTCACCGTTTAATGGGTTTTTACTTACGCCGTTGAAATCAACGTCGAATGTTTCTTCGTGTGTTACACCAGCGATTGTTAAATCACCTGTAATTGAATCTTCACTGATTGATTTTGTTTCAAATGTAATATTTGGGTTTTCATCTGCACTAAAGAAGTCAGCTGATTTTAAGTGAGCGTCACGGTCAGCGTTTTTAGTGTTGATTGAATCTGCTTTTATTGTAACTGTTGCTTTTAATGTAGAAAGGTCATTGATATCTCCTGATACTTCTACGTTATAATCTTCAAAAGTACCTTTAACGCGAGATACCATTAAATGTTTTACTGTAAATTCTAAACTACTGTGTGCTTTGTCGAAATTGAAATTTGTCATGTGTCAAAACTCCCTTTATTTATTTTGTATACTTAGTATATCAAATATAAAAAGTATATTCAAGCATTAAATCAAAAAAAGAGTAACCAATATATGATTACCCTTTTTGAGAGATTTAACTCATTTATAATTTGATTGTTTTTAAGCCGCCCATAAATGGTACTAATACTTCAGGTACAGTGATTGTACCGTCTTCATTTTGGTAGTTTTCAACGATTGCAGCAAATGTACGACCTACTGCTAAACCACTTCCGTTTAGTGTGTGTACGTATTCTGGTTTCGCATCTTTGTTTCGTTTAAATCTAATATTTGCTCTACGTGCTTGGAAATCTGTCATATTTGAACATGAACTGATTTCTTTATAATCGTTGTAACTTGGTAGCCATACTTCTATATCATATGTTTTAGAGCTTCCAAATCCAATATCTCCAGTACATAAGTTCACAGTTCTGTATGGTAATTCTAAAGCTTGTAAAATATTTTCAGCGTGTTGAGTTAACTCTTCTAGTGCTTTAAATGAATCTTCAGGTCTTTCATATCTCACCATTTCAACTTTGTTAAATTGGTGTAATCTAATTAAACCTCTTGTATCTCTACCTGCTGATCCAGCTTCACTTCTGAAACATGCAGATTGCCCTGTAAATTTAATTGGGAATTGTTCATCTTGTAACACTTCATCACGATAGAAGTTTGTTAAAGGTACTTCAGCTGTTGGAATTGTATATAAGCCTTCTTTTTCTACTTTGAATAAATCTTCTTCAAATTTAGGTAATTGGCTTGTACCAAACATAGAATCTGCGTTTACAAGTTGAGGTACCATCATTTCAGTATAACCATGTTGCGTTGTATGCATCGTTACCATGAAGTTCATAAGTGCTCTTTCAAGTTGTGCTCCTTGACCTGTTAAGAATACGAAGCGTGCACCTGATACTTTAGCAGCTCTTTCAAAGTCTGCCATTTTAAGACTTTCAACTAAGTCCCAATGCGCTTTAGATTCAAAATCAAATTGACGTGGTGTACCCCATTTACGTACTTCTACATTATCATCTTCATCTTTACCAACTGGTGTTTCATCACTAATTAAATTAGGAATTCTTACTAATCTGTACGTAACATCTTCATTTAATTGATTTAAATTTTGATCGATTTCTTTAATTTGATCGCCAACTTGACGCATTTCTAAAATAACATCGTCTGCATTTTCTTTATTGCGTTTCTTCTGCGCAATTTCCCCGCTTACTTTATTACGTCGTGATTTAAGTTCTTCTGTTTGAGCGATGAGTTCACGGCGCTTTTTGTCTAATTCTAAAATTTCATCGATGACCTTTGGATCGTCACCTCTTTTGGCTACTTTATCTTTAACAAATTCCGGTTCAGACCTAATTAATCTAATGTCTAACATAATATTTCCTCCCTCTTATACTATAATTGTTTAAGAAAAAAGCACCACGTTCCTCGTTGTTACACAAGGGACGTGGTGCTTACGCGTTGCCACCCTATTTAACAGTTATTAAAAACTGCACTCTAAGTCATATAACGGTTTCTACCGATTGTTCTTCTTAAAAGGATAGATTCGTTTAAGTTTCATGACTTGTTTGCACCAACCACAAGCTCTCTATACATGTACGCTTAAATTACTTATTCCTAAACAATATAGTTATTAAATTAACATAAATATATCAAATTGATATCATATTTTCAAGCTATACTTATGATTCAGTCAAAAGACCTGTATTTTCATAGACTTTTTTACCGTTAATGATCACTGTTTCAGCATGGTTTACACCGTAATGATATGGTAAATATTCATGGTTTGGAATATCCCATACGACTACATCAGCTTGATCGCCAACTTCAAGTGTACCTGCTTCTGCATCAATTGCTTTAGCTGCATTAACAGTGACAGCATTCCAAATTTCATTAGGCGTCAGTTTAAGCTTTAATGCCGCAATGCTCATTACAAGTTGAAGGTTGTCCGTCACACAGCTACCTGGATTGAAGTCAGTCGCAATTGCTACTGCACCGTTATGATCAATCATACCTCTTGCATCTGCATATTGATCTTTACCTAAATAGAATGTTGTGCCTGGCAATAGTACGGCTACAGTGTCACTGTCTTTTAACGCTGCCTTATCTTCTTCACTAGAAGCTACGAGATGGTCTGCAGATATTGCACCCTCATCTATCGCTAATCCTAGTCCACCAAGTGGATCGATTTCATCAGCATGAATTTTAACTTTTAAACCTTTATCTTTTGCCGCTTGCATATAACGTCTTGATTCTTCAATTGTGAATACACCTGTTTCACAGAAGATATCCGCGAAGTCAGCTTTATCTTTCACATCGTCTAATAAATCAATCATTTCTTGTAAGAATGTTGCATTGTCTTTCGCATCTTTAGGCACTGCGTGTGGTCCTAAAAATGTATGTTTCATTCGAATCGGTAAATCTTGCGCTAATTGGTGTGCCACATTTAATTGTTTTAATTCAGTTGCTTTATCTAAACCATAACCACTTTTAGCTTCTACAGTTGTCGTACCGAATTGAATCATTCTAATAATTTCTTTTTTAGATTTTTCGTATAGTGTTTCTTCACTTGATTCACGAGTAGCTTCAACCGTACTTAAAATTCCGCCACCTTGTTTCAAGATATCAAGATAACTTACCCCTTGTTGTTTAAGTGCCATTTCATGTTCTCTAGACCCGCCAAATACTAAGTGTGTATGTGCATCTACTAAACCTGGTGATACGACTTTATGAGTGGCATCAATGACTTCTTTAGCTTCAAATTCTTCAGTATGTTCACCTGCATAAACGACTTTACCTTCATTTACGACAACTGTGCCATTCTTGATAATATTTAATTCATTTAATGCTCTTCCTTTAAGAGGTCCGTCAGTCTTCTTCGGCAAAATTAATCCACCTATATTTTGGATGATGATATCATTCATGGTTATCTTTCTCCTTTAACATTGGAATATCTACGTTTCTTTCTTTTGCAGTATCAATTGCAATGTCATACCCTGCATCAGCATGTCTTACTACACCCATACCTGGGTCAGTTGTTAATACTCTGCCTAGTCTTCTCTCAGCACGTTCACTACCGTCTGCTACTACGACCATACCAGCGTGTAATGAGTAACCCATACCTACACCGCCACCATGGTGAACTGAAATCCAAGAACCACCAGCAGCTGTGTTTACAAGTGCATTTAAGATTGCCCAGTCACCTACAGCATCTGATCCATCTTTCATTGATTCTGTTTCTCTGTTTGGTGATGCTACTGAACCTGAATCTAAGTGGTCACGTCCAATAACGATTGGTGCTGAAATTTCACCTTTTCTTACAAGTTCATTTAATGCTAATCCCATTTTTGCACGTTCGCCATATCCAAGCCATGCAATTCTTGAAGGTAAGCCTTGGAAAGCAATTTTTTCACTTGCCATATCTAACCAGCGCATTAATTTTTCATCTTCAGGGAAGAGTTCGCGCATTAATTCGTCTGCTCTTTCAATATCTTTAGGGTCACCACTTAAAGCAGCAAATCTAAATGGTCCTTTACCTTCACAGAATAATGGACGGATATATGCAGGTACGAATCCTGGGAAATCAAATGCATTTTCTAAACCTTCATCAAATGCTACTTGTCTAATATTATTACCATAGTCAAATGCAACAGCACCATTTTTTTGGAATAATAACATTGCTTCTACATGTTTTTTCATAGATGCTGAAGACAATTCTACGTATTTTTTAGGGTCACTTTCACGAAGTTTATCCGCTTCTTCAAGTGAATATCCTTCAGGCACATAACCGTTTAATGGATCATGTGCAGAAGTTTGGTCAGTCACAATATCAATTTTAAATCCTCTATTTAAGATTTCATGATGAATTTCAGCAGCATTACCTACTAAACCAATTGATAAAGGTTTACCCGCTTTTTTAGCTTCTTCTGCTTTTTCTAAAGCTTCATCTAATGAATCTGTCATAACATCACAATATCTTGTTTCGATACGTTTTTCAATTCTAGACGGATCGACGTCTACACAGATAGCGACCCCACCATTCATCGTTACAGCTAATGGTTGCGCACCACCCATACCGCCTAATCCAGCTGTTAACGTAATCGTACCTTCTAATGATCCTCCAAAATGCTGGTTCGCACATTCAGCAAATGTTTCGTAAGTACCTTGAACAATACCTTGAGAACCAATATAGATCCAGCTACCAGCAGTCATTTGACCGTACATCATAAGCCCTTTTTTATCTAATTCATGGAAATGTTCCCAGTTAGCCCATTTAGGTACTAATACAGAGTTTGATAATAATACACGCGGTGCTTCTTCATGTGTTTTGAAAACAGCAACTGGCTTACCAGATTGAACAAGCATCGTTTCATCATTTTCTAATCTTCTTAACGTTTCAACTATCGCGTCGAAACTTTCCCAGTTACGCGCTGCTTTACCAATACCACCATATACAACTAACTTCTCAGGATGTTCCGCAACCTCAGGATCAAGGTTGTTGTATAACATTCTTAGAACCGCTTCTTGCTCCCAACCTTTACACTCAATTTCCAAACCTTTTTTCGCTTTAATCGCTCTAGACATATTTCATTTCCCCTTTACTAAAAAATTAATAAACTAAACGGTATCGCAATTAATAAAGTAAGTGCGACACGGATAAACCAAATCACTACTAACTTCCATATTGGAATTTTGATATCTGTTGCTAAAATACAAGGTACCAAAGCAGAGAAGAATATAATTGCTGAGATACTCGTAATTGCTGTAACGAACTTCACTTCAATTGATGCTTTAACAACTAGAAGTGAAGGTAAGAACATTTCTATAATTGAAATTGTTGAAGCTTTCGCTAACAATGCTTTATCATCTATCGGAAAAATATAGATAAATGGATAAAATATATAACTTAACCAATCAATAATAGGTGTGAAATTAGCTAATACCAAACCTAGAAATCCGATTGAAAGAATAGAAGGTTGTATCGCCATCGTCATCTCTATACCGTCTTTTAAGTTGGTCATGATATTTTTAAATAATGATAATGATTGGTGTGATTGTCTCTTTGCTTCTTCATAAGCTGTTTTTAAATAATTGCCTTGCACTTTTACTTCTTTTTGACCTTCTTGGTTCTGATAATAAGCTTCCGATTCACTTGAAATCGGCGGTAGATGTGCAGAAATTGCAGTCACTGCAAATGTGATCACTAACGCCGACCAGAAGAACAAATTCCACATATCCATTAAATCTAGTGTTCTTGCGACAATAACCATAAATGTTGCTGATACTGTAGAAAACCCAGTCGCAATTATGACCGCTTCTTTCTTGTTATACATATCATCTTTATAAACTCTATTTGTAATCAGTAATCCTAATGAATAACTCCCTACAAATGAAGCTACTGCGTCAACAGCAGACTTACCAGGCGTCTTAAATATCGGTCTCATAACAGGTTGCATAAAGACACCAATAAATTCTAAGAGCCCATAACCAACTAAAAATGATAATGCAATAGCACCTACTGGAATCAATATACTGAGTGGTAACATTAACTTTTCAAATAAGAACGGACCGTAGTTAGGCTCAAATAATAGTTTCGGACCAATTTTAAAGACATACATACACCCAATAATTGCGCCGATAATTTTGACTAATACTAAAATTAAATCTGTAACTGACTTTTTAAAATCCATTCTTATGACAGGTAATATTGCGCCAATCAATATAATGATTAGTGCGTAATAAGCAGTGTATTCACCTAATAATGAACGTATGCCCAAATGTATGTGATCTACTAGTATCGTATTATTTTTACCAATCGTTATAGGTACAAAGAACAATACAATACCTAACAGACTAAATACATAAAATCTCCACATATCCTTACCTTTGTTGTTTTGATGCTGATTTCTCATCACAACACCCCTTTGTTTGTATAATAACTATCTTAAATATTCACAAACTTTCTCTATATCATGATGGAATACTCTATCTTGTGTGATTGAAGGTACGATTGATCTTAGTTCTTCGTATTTTGCTTTTGTCTTCGGTGATAGTTTGTCTACACCTTTAATTTCTACTGCTTGCAGCGCGATAATACATTCTATAGATATAACTCTTCGTACGTTCTGTATAATTTGATACGCATGTCTTGCGCCTATTGTTCCCATTGATACATGGTCTTCTTGGTTTGCAGATGATGGGATTGAATCCACACTTGCTGGATGTGCTAATGTCTTATTCTCTGATACGAGTGATGCTGCTGCGTATTGCATGATCATTGCACCACTTTGTAAGCCTGGCTCAGGACTTAAGAATGCTGGTAATCCGCCATTGAGTTGTGGATTAACTAATCTTTCAAGTCTTCTTTCTGATACATTCGCTAACTCAGCGACACCAATTTTCAAGAAATCTACGGCAAATGCTATTGGTTGTCCATGGAAGTTACCACCTGAGATTACGAGTGTTTCATCATCGTTATCAAATATTAATGGATTATCATTTGCTGCGTTCATTTCTAATTCTAATTTTTCTTTTACATAATTTAATACTTGGAAGCTTGCGCCGTGTATTTGCGGTATACATCTCAATGTATATGCATCTTGTACGCGTACTTCACCTTGTCTAGTTGTTAATTTAGAACCTTCTAACCAATTTCTCATACGCTCTGCTACTTCAACTTGTTCATTAAAGTTTCTGACGATATGCACATGTTCATCATATGCATCTACGATACCGTTTAATGCTTGATGTGTTAATGCAGCAATCCATTCTGCATGATATGCAATATTTTCAGCTTCAATATATGCAATCACACCTTGAGATGTCATCGCTTGTGTACCGTTTATAAGGGCTAATCCTTCTTTCGCTTGTAACGAATGTGGTTCCAATCCTACTTCGTGTAAGACTTCTTTCGCATTTCTAGTTTCACCTTTATAATGGACGTCTCCTTCACCAATTAACGCTAAAGCTAAGTGAGATAATGGTGCTAAATCTCCTGAAGCACCTAACGATCCTTGCTCAGGTATGACAGGAATGATTCTTCTATTAATAAATTCTACTAATAACGAAACAAGTTTTTCTGTAACACCTGAATGGCCTTTTAACATTGTATTTAACCTTAAGACCATCATGATTAATGACACATTATCTGGAAAAGGTTTACCCGTACCACATGAATGAGAACGTATTAAATTGACTTGTAAATCGTTGTATTTTTCTTTTTCTATTAATACATCACTAAATAATCCGAAACCAGTCGTAATACCATAAATCGTTTCTTTATTTTTAATGATTTTTTCTACTGTTTCACGACTTTTTCTGACATTAACTAATGCTTCTTCTGAAATGGATATTTGACCACCTTCTTTCAAAAATTGTTTAATGTCTTGAATTGTTAAATCTTTACCATTCAATACTAAGTTCACTGAAAACACTCCTTTTTAGGACACAAAAAAATACAACAAATCAAAATTTGTTGCACCTTTCTTATATCTAGTATCTAGTAGGTGTTTCTATGTCTTATATATGATTGATACCTAACCCAATTGTTTCATGTTCTTTACCTTTTATAGGCGCTCCGATTGTACCGTACAAACTCACAGCTATCCATTCACCTTCTGCTTTATCTCGGTAAGGATAACCTCTAACTATTGAAAACTTTAAGCCAACCGTTCGCATAATTTCACCAATAGATAATTCACCTCTTGTAATACCATTCACCGCTTCTAAAATCGCATGGTATAACGCGTGTGTTTCTCTATACTGACTTTCCGAAATAATCCCTTGTCTTCTAGCCGCTGTTTCAACAGATGCAATGATTTTATTTAATGACATTGTGCCAATTTTGCCTACAATAAATTGCATATCATGACATTGAGGCATTAATTGCTTTGCCGTTTGCTCATCTGTGATCGTTAATAACGTAGCGTACTTCCCAATTGATATTTGTTCAGTCATGTGAAAGCTCCTATCTCATCTAATAACTAATGTCTATATTTATATTAAGTATACGCTTTCAGAAATTTTCTGACAATACTTTTTAGCACATCCATAACTCAGTGATTGATTAATATATTAGCCTGTTAAAGTAATTTATTTGTTACGTTTTGGAAAATTCTCTGTTCAATTTCAACTTTAAGTGGCATAATAAATCGTACAATTATTTGAAGGTGGGTTAATATGAAGACTATTTCATCTGTCACAATTCCAAAAAGAGAACAAGAATCTCATAAAGGGGATTATGGTAGGATATTATTAATCGGAGGTAACGCTAATTTAGGTGGCGCAATTATTTTAGCAGCGAGGGCATGTGTATTTAGTGGTAGTGGACTTATAACTGTTTCTACACATTCATCCAATTTTGCTGCATTGCATTCAAGATGTCCTGAAGCAATGGTTTCAGATATCACGGATTTAAAAAAGCTTTCTAAATTAATTGAGCAATCGGATTGTATTTTAATAGGTCCAGGTCTCGGTTTAGATTTTAAAGGGAATAACACATTAACATTTCTATTCCAAAATATTCAGCCACACCAAACATTAATTATTGATGGAGATGCTATTACGATTTTAAGTAAGTTAAAGCATACTTTACCTGAATGTGAGATTATCTTTACGCCTCACCAAAAAGAATGGGAAAGACTGAGTAATATCCCGATTGAAGAACAAACATATGAAAACAATAAAGAAGCGGTTGATGCGTTAAATGCAACAGTCGTATTGAAAAAACATGGTACTGAATTATTCTTTAAAGATCATGAATATAAATTATCTATTGGTACACCTGCTATGGCAACAGGTGGAATGGGAGATACGTTAGCAGGAATGATCACAAGTTTCGTTGGACAATTTGATTTAGAAGAAGCGGTTATTAACGCAACGTATATTCACAGTTATATTGGTGAAAAGCTTTCTAAAGATATGTATATCGTACCACCATCAAAACTTATAGATGAAATTCCATATGCTATGAAATCATTCGAAGCTTAAATATTCAAAATAAAAAAGCATATCACGCTACTGATGCTCATCAGTAAGCTTGTGATATGCTTCTTTATATATTATTCTTCGTCGTTATCTTGTTCTTCGATGTCTTCATTTACACGTTCCATGAAGTCTTCTCTTAAATCTTCTTTACCTTCTTGTGCGTCAGTTTCAACAGCTTCAGTTTCTGTTGTTTCTTCTAACACTCCTTCAACAGGTGATTCTGCAATTTCATCTTCGTCTGGCTCAACTTTAGCTACTGTTGCAACATGTTGATTATCACCTAAACGGATTAATCTTACACCTTGAGCACTTCTACCATTTTGAGAGATATCTGCTACGTGTAATCTAATGATGACACCTGAATTTGTAACAATCATTAAGTCTTCGTCACCGTTGACTGTTGTGATACAAACAAGGTTACCATTCTTCTCAGTTAGAGTGGCAGTCTTAATACCTTTACCACCTCTATTAGAGATACGATATTGATCAGCTGACGTACGTTTACCATAACCTTTTTCAGTTACGATAAGTATTTCATCTTGTTGATCTTCATCTGTAACATCTAATCCGATAACTTCATCATCTTCTCTTAATGTAATACCTTTCACACCCGCTGCTGTTCTTCCTAATGGGCGTAATTTAGATTCATCAAAGCGTATTAATGATGCATGTTTCGTACCAATAATGATTTCTTTCGTACCATCTGTCAGTCTAACCGCAATAAGCTCGTCGCCTTCTTTAAAGTTGATCGCGATTTTACCATTTTTGTTAATACGTGAGAAATTAGATAATTTAGAACGTTTAACTGTACCATGTTTAGTAGCAAAGACTAAGTAATCTTCTTCACTTGATAAGTCTTTAACAGCTATCATCGTACTAATCATTTCATCTTTTTCGATTTCTAATGCATTAACGATTGGTAAGCCTTTAGATTGTCTAGACATTTCAGGAATTTCGTAACCTTTAAGTTTGTAGACACGACCTTTATTCGTAAAGAATAAGACGTTATCATGTGTACTTAATGTTACGAGTTGGCTAACAAAGTCATCTTCTATCGTATTCATACCTTGTACACCACGTCCACCTCTATTTTGTGAACGATATGTAGATACTGGTAATCGTTTAATATAGTTGTTATGACTTAATGAAATAACGATTTGTTCTTCTGGGATTAAGTCTTCATCTTCAATTTGATCAAGACCTGCTGCCGTAATTTCTGTACGACGCTCATCACCATATTTATCTCTTATTTCAGTAATTTCTTCTCGAATGATTTCTAGTAATTTTTCTTCATCACGTAAAATCTCTTTTAATTCTTCAATAAGTTTAAGTAAATCTTGATATTCTTTTTCGATTTTGTCGCGTTCTAAACCAGTTAAACGACGTAAACGCATATCTAAAATCGCTTGCGCTTGTCTTTCAGAAAGGTTGAAACGATTTTGTAAACCTTCCATCGCTTCTGAGTCACTTTGTGATTCACGAATTAATGTAATGATTTCATCGATATGATCTAATGCGATTCTTAAACCTTCTAGAATATGCGCTCTATCTTGAGCTTTTTTCAAGTTATATTTCGTACGTCTTGTTACGACATCTTTTTGGTGTTCTAAATAATGATATAGAACTGCACGTAAGCCTAATAATTTAGGTTTACCATCGACTAATGCAATCATATTCACACCAAATGATGTTTGTAATGGTGTTTGTTTGTATAGATTGTTAAGAATAACATTAGCATTCGCATCTTTTCTAACTTCTATAACTATACGTACACCGACTTTTAAGCTTGTTTCATCTCTTAAGTCTGTAATACCTTCAATTTTCTTATCGCGTGCTAATTCAGCAATTTTCTCGATTAATCTTGCTTTATTAACTTGGTAAGGTATTTCAGAAATGACGATACGTTCTTTACCATTTTTCATAACTTCGATTTCAGAACGTGCTCTCATTAAGATTGATCCACGACCAGTTTCGTATGCACGTCTAATGCCACTTCTACCCATAATTAAACCAGCTGTTGGGAAGTCAGGACCATGAACGATATCCATTAACTCATTTGTCGTAATTTCTGGGTTATGACTAAGCGCTAATACGCCGTCTATAACTTCATTTAAGTTATGAGGTGGAATATTTGTTGCCATACCAACTGCGATACCTGATGTACCATTCACCAATAAATTAGGGAATCTTGCAGGTAAGACTACCGGCTCTCTTTCGTTACCATCATAGTTGTCTTGAAAATCAATTGTATCTTTATTGATATCTCTTAATAATTCACTTGTAATTTTAGCCATACGTGCTTCTGTATAACGCATTGCAGCAGCACCATCACCATCCATAGAACCAAAGTTCCCTTGGCCATCTACTAATGGATATCTATAACTAAAGTCTTGTGCCATACGTACCATTGCTTCATAAATAGATGAGTCACCGTGTGGGTGATATTTACCCATTACGTCACCAACAATACGTGCAGACTTCTTGTAAGGTTTGTCTGAAGTCATACCTTGATCATTCATACCATATAAAATACGTCTATGAACTGGTTTTAAACCGTCTCTAACATCGGGTAATGCACGAGATACAATTACACTCATTGCATAGTCTAAGAATGATTCTTTCATTTCTTTACTGATGTTACGTTCACTAACTCTTGATTGTGGTATTTCAGCCATTAATCATATCCTCCTTAAATCGTAAATGATGCTTTATATATCTAACGTTGCGTATTCGGCATTTTCTTCAATAAATTGACGACGAAACTCAACAACATCTCCCATAAGCATTTCAAAAGTTTCGTCAGCTTCTATCGCATCTGTTAGTGTTACTTGAAGCATTGAACGATGTTCAGGATTCATTGTTGTTTCCCACAATTGATCAGCATTCATCTCTCCAAGACCTTTATAACGTGCTATAGACAATTTCGGTGTTGAGCTAAGTTCTTCTTTTAATTTATCTAATTCTCTATCGTTAAATACATAATATTTTTTCTTACCTTGTTCTACTTTGTATAAAGGTGGTTGTGCAATGTATACATAACCCGCTTCAATAAGTGGTCTCATAAATCTATAGAAGAATGTTAATAATAACGTTCTAATATGTGCACCATCGACATCGGCATCTGTCATAATAACTAATTTATGATATCTCGCTTTACTAATATCAAACTCTCCACCAATACCTGTTCCTAGACCTGTAATCATGGCACGAATTTCGTTATTACCTAAAATTCTATCTAAACGTGCTTTTTCAACGTTTAAAATCTTACCACGTAACGGTAGAATCGCTTGTGTCTTAGAGTCACGACCTAATTTAGCAGACCCCCCGGCAGAGTCACCCTCAACGATGTATAATTCACATTCTTCAGGTTTCTTACTTGAACAGTCTGCAAGTTTACCAGGTAAGCTTGATACTTCTAATGCTGATTTACGTCTTGTAACTTCTCTCGCTTTTTTAGCGGCAAGACGTGCTCTAGAAGCCATCACACCTTTATCTACAATGATTCTTGCCACGTTTGGATTCTCTAATAAGAAGCGTTCAAAGAGTTCAGAGAATAATTTATCAACGATTTGACGTACTTCTGAGTTACCTAATTTAGTCTTTGTTTGACCTTCGAATTGAGGATCACCGTGTTTAACAGATACAACAGCTGTCATACCTTCACGTACGTCTTCACCAGATAGCTTTTCTTCGCCTTCTTTAAGAAGCTTGTTCTTAATACCATAGCTGTTAATAACACGCGTTAATGCACGTTTAAATCCATCCTCATGCGTACCACCTTCATAAGTATGAATGTTGTTCGCATAAGTTAATAAATTCGTCGCAAAACCATTGTTATATTGAATGGCAATCTCAACTTCTACGTCATCTTTAGTATCATGAATATAGATTGGCTCATCATAAAGTACTTCTTTAGATTTATTTAACATTTCAACATAAGATTTAATACCGCCTTCATAGTGGTATGAATCTTCTTGAATGTTTTCGTCATCTCTTTCATCTCTCAATGAAATTTGGATACCTTTATTTAAGAATGCTAATTCACGAATACGTTTTTGTAATGTTTCATAGTCATATTCAGTTGTTTCAGTAAAGATTTCACCGTCAGCTTTAAAGCGTATTGTTGTACCTGTATGATCTGTGTCACCAATGACTTTCAAATCAAATGCTGGTACACCTCTTTCATACGCTTGATGATAAATTTTATTGTTAAGGTGAACGTAAACTTCTAAATTAGAAGATAGCGCATTTACGACAGATGAACCTACACCATGTAAACCACCAGATACTTTGTATCCGCCACCGCCAAATTTACCACCGGCATGAAGTACTGTTAAGATAACTTCTACAGCAGGACGTCCCATTTTCTCTTGAATATCAACAGGTATACCTCTACCGTTATCTGTTACTTTAATCCAATTGTCCTTTTCTATTACAAGTTCAACATGATCTGCATATCCAGCTAATGCTTCATCGATACTGTTATCTACAATTTCCCAAACGAGATGATGTAATCCTCTTGCAGATGTAGAACCTATATACATACCAGGGCGTTTACGGACTGCCTCTAAACCTTCTAATACTTGTATCTGATCTGCACCATAACTTGAAGCGTTATTTTGTTCTGACACGTATTTCCACCTTCACTTTCATCTACTCAATAATATTGCCTTTAGATACATTAAATACCTTGGCATCTTTCATAATCTCATGCTCTATTCCATCAACAGATGTTGTTGTTACAAACGTTTGTACCTTCTCTTGAATTGTACTTAATAAATGGGTTTGTCGATTATCATCAAGTTCACTTAGCACATCGTCTAACAGTAGAATTGGATATTCACCAACGACTTGATTAATCAACTCAATCTCAGCAAGCTTTATGGATAATGCTGTCGTACGTTGCTGTCCTTGAGAACCATAAATTTGTACATTCATATCATTAACATGAAAACTAATGTCGTCTCTATGCGGTCCAAAGCGTGCACTTCCACGTTCAATCTCTTTATCCATTGAATCATTAAGCAACGAACAAAAAGCCTCTTTCAGTTCAGTTACATCTTGATATGTTTCTGATAGTTTAATATTCGGCTCATATTGAACCTTTAAACTTTCTTTTTCGCTCGTAATGCCTTGATGGATCACTTCGGCAATCTTTTCTAATTCACGAATAAAGTGCGCACGTTTCAAAGTCACATTGGCTGCCGCTTCTGAAAATTGCTCATTGAATACTTCTAACATCGTTCGATCTTTCATTTTCCCAATTTGTAATTGTTTGAGGTAATGATTTTTTTGTTTAAGTAATCTTTGATAACTAGATAAATGATTTAAATAGACCGCAGACATCTGACCGAGTTCCATATCAATAAAACGTCGTCTGATTTGCGGGCTACCTTTTACAATATTTAAATCTTCTGGTGCGAACAACACCACGTTTAAGTGACCAATATACTGCGTTAATCGGCTCTGTTCTAGATGATTAACTCTCGCCTTTTTGCCTTTTTTCGTAATGATTAAAGAAATAGGCATTGAGCCATGACGATAACTTAGTTCACCTTCTATTTTACCATACTCTTCACCAAACTGTATGAGTTCTTTATCATTCGAAGTCCTATGACTTTTAGCCAATGCTAAAGTATAGATAGATTCTAATAAATTCGTCTTACCTTGCGCATTCTCACCAATTAATATATTAACATTGGAATTAAATTCAAGTGTACATTTATCATAATTTCTATAATGAGTTAAAGTAAGTTTCTGTAATATCATAATCTATTCATTGAGATGGTTAATACGAAATTGACCTTCAGAAGGAATTTCGACTAAATCACCATCATGTAATTTTTTGCCACGACGAGTTTCACGTTCACCATTTATTAATACTTCTTCATCTTGGAGGAACCATTTAGCCTGACCACCCGTTCCAATGACGCCTTCATTTTTTAGGAATTGTCCTAAAGTAATATCGTCTTTTACTGAGATATCTTGTACCACTATCTTCACTCCAATCTTAATTAGTCATCTCTATATTATACCTTTTTTTTACCAAAAAATCATGCTTTTACGCACAATTCATTTTAAGATAAATTAATCTTCAAAATATTTATATTCTAAGTGAAAAATTAAGTCCGGAACTTAAACATTATTTTCATAATAAAATCAAAAAAGTATAGCTAACGAACATAGTGAGATACTATGACGCCCTATCCTTACACTTCTCCACAAAAAAGCTGAGACAATGTTCTTTGTCTCAGCCCTTCTAAATATTTATATTGCTTTATCTTTCTTTGTAAAAATTAAAATCAAACTGATTAACAGGAATGCTGTTCCTGCTAAAAATGGAATTGTGATGAATCCAAATACATTGATATATTCTGATGAACATGGAACACCTTGTGTACATGGTTTGATTTCAGCAAATCCTGGTACTTTTTGCTCTAAGTAATGCCATGTGGATATCAATAGTCCAATGATTGATAACGGTAGTGCTATTTTTTTAACATTAAAATCATTTTGGAATGAGCCTATTCCGAGTATTAACACGAGTGGATACATACAGATTCTTTGATACCAGCACATTGTACAAGGAACAAATTGTCGTATCTCACTAAAGTATAAACTACCTAACATAGCTACTAAAGCTATTACCCAGGAAATAAATAGTGCATATTGTTGCTTCAAATATATCACCTATTTTTATTTATTTTTCTTTTCTATCGCTTGATCGATTGCTTTAGAAACTTTGTCGTAATCCATTGGATCTGATAATACTTTACCGTCTACCACAATTGTAGGTGTAACATCTACATCGTATTTATTTGTTAAATCTGAATCATTTTTCATTTGTTTATAAGACTCTGAATTTCTATCTTTCACTAATTTCATGATTTGATCTTTTTTAGATTTATCAATATCTAATCCGTCTACTGCTTTTTGGACTACTTTAAGATCTAACCATTCGTCATCTGTTTCTGCATTATGGTCATCTGGTTGAGCTTCAAATAATGCTCTGTGGAAATCCCAATATGCATCAGGTGCGATTTTATAAACAGCATGTGCTGATGCACCACCAACTTCAGATCCTTCACCGTGGAATGGTGCGTTCACAAATCTATATTCCACTTTGTCTTTATCGATATAATCTTTTTCAATTTGATCCATGTAATTCGTTTCAAATGCTTTACATGCTGGACATTTAAAATCTCCAAATTCAACTATTTGAACTTTAGCTTTGTCTTTTTTATGTGTTGGATTATCTTTTGTATCTTTTGATAAGTCTGTGGCTTTAACAGTTCTATCAAATAGACTATCTTCTTTGTTGTCACTTCCGCTTCCACCAAACACAACAAGCAATACGATACCTACGACAACAACAAGTATTGCTATCATTAAAAACATAATATTACTGTTACTATTTTTATTCGCCATATTAATCCCTCAATCTCTTTTGTTGATAATATAAATTTTATACTATCACTTAAAGAAATTCTATATCATTCACTAAAAATTCATTAAGGTTTTGTGACAAAATGGTGATTAATATTTTCGTAAAAATTATTTAGTAATATTTAATGCATTTTTTAAATTTTTGATAACGCCTTTTTCATAAGTGAGCACACTACCACGATATGTTTTCGCTGCAAACACCAGTAGAATGATACATGTAACAATTGAAATGACAATTCCTAAAAGTAAATGCCATTCAGGTGTTGATTCTGATGTAGTTCTTAATAACATGACCATTGGCGATAACATCGGAATGAAGCTTGTCACTTTTACAAGCATCGTATCCGGGTTTGAAATACTAAATATCGCAATATAGAATGCCGCTAATGAAATAAATGTAACTGGCATCATAGATTGAGCAAGATCTTCTATACGGCTCGTTAACGCACCTAGAATAGCCGCTAATGAAATATAGGATACAACACCCAAAATTAAGTAAACTGCGCCATAAATAATGATTCTCGTCGTCTCAGGGCCATATTCAACGCCAGCTGACTCAAATAATCCTTTCAAATCAAATGCGAATATACTAATTACAATTGCCAGTATGATAAAGAATATTTGTGTAAAGGCTACTGCGATGATTGCAAGAATTTTCGCGGACACATGAATCGACGGTTTCACACTTGTAACAATCATTTCAATCACACGTGTTGTTTTTTCAGTCGCAATTTCTGAACCAATCTGGTTAGCGTAATTGATTGTGATAAAGAATGATAAGAAAATGATGATGTAAACAACTGCTGAGTTTAATGCTTGAACTTTCGGGTCAATATCACTAGATTGTTTTTCATCATTCGTTTTAATTTCTTCTGTCTTCACATCACTCGGTGTATTTAACGTACTTAAATCTTTTTCTGACAGATTTAATTTTTGAGCTGTTAATGATGATTGCATTTGGCTAAGCGTTGATTGTAAAGTCATTTTCTCACTTTCACTGACGTTGCCTTTTTCATAAATTGTGCCATCTACTTTTTCACCGTTCACGTTTACTTGAATTAAACGTTTATACTTTTCGTCTTTAACACCTTTTTTACCTTTTTCGAGTGAAACTTTTTCTACTTTTTCAATATCGTCGTTTTGTTTATATTGCTTTTCTAATACTTTATAGATCATGTCGTTATCTGTTTGTATCGCGACAACTTTACTATCGTTATCAAAGAAATCAATAATTTTGTCGATGTTACTTAATGCAAAGATTAAAATCATAAAAATTGCAGTCATGATGATAAAAGATTTACTTTTCACTTTTTGCATATACGTTAAATTAAATGTCGGCCAGAATTTATTCATGCTTATCACCTACCTTAGCTATAAAGATATCGTTTAGAGATGGTTCAGCAACTTGGAATCGTTTGAGGTAACCTAACTTCGTCACATTTTGATAAATATTTTCTGCATATTTTTCATCAGAAATTGTGATTTTAACGCCTTTTTTAGTCGTTTTAAATGCTTCTACACCTTCAAAGTCTTTTAAGAATCCTAAATCGTAGTCGCCTTCGATAAATACATCTTTCTTACCAAAGTCGTCTTTAACTTGATCAAGAGAACCAGCAACGACTGCTTTACCTTTATTCATAATGCAAATATAGTCACAAAGTTCTTCTACATGTTCCATTCTATGCGAGCTAAATATAATCGTTGTGCCTTGTTCTTTTAAATCTTTAACAGCAGCTTTTAGCAATTCAACATTGACTGGATCAAGTCCACTGAATGGTTCATCAAGAATTAATAATTCGGGTTTATGAATGATTGCTGCAATCAGTTGTACTTTTTGTTGATTACCTTTCGATAATGCTTCGATCTTTTTTTCTTTATTTTCGAATGCATCAAATCGTTTTAACCAATAATCTAATGCTTCGGAAATATCTTTTCTTTTCATGCCTTTTAGTTCAGCTAAATATTGCACTTGCTCCCAAACTTTTAATTTTGGATGCAATCCTCTTTCTTCAGGTAAATAACCAATCGTATTCGTCATACTATAGTCAATTGGCTTATCGTTAAACGTCACAACACCTGTTGTCTTTGGTAATAAACCTAAAATCATACGAAATGTTGTTGTTTTACCTGCACCATTTCCACCTAAAAATCCATACATCGTACCTTTAGGAACTTCCAAATTAACATCATGTACTGCCGTAAAGTCATTGAATTTCTTGGAAACATCTTTAATTAGTAATGTCATAATGTTTACTCCTTTTCTTTGGATTCTAATTCTGAAATATCTATATTCTCATCTTCTTCAAAAATAAATAATTCATCAATAGATACTTCGAACACTTGAGAAAGCTTATGCGCTAATACTAACGTGGGATTGAATTTGTAACGCTCAATAGAATTGATGGTTTGTCTAGACACTTTAACCAATCGAGAGAGTTCACTTTGCGTCATGTTTTTCTGAGTACGATATTCATAAACTTTGTTTTTCAATTCATCACTTCCTGTCAAGTTAACTTTACATTATATAAATTTTTACACTATGTCAAGTAAACTTGACACAAAAAAAGCTGAGACCCAAATCGGGTCCCAGCCATGACATGTTTATTAATATGTTCTGATCGGTAAGATAAGTTGTACGACTGTTTCGTCGTCTTTAGGTTTAAGAATAAATGGTCTCATTGTACCAAAGAATTCTACTTGTACTTCATCGTTGTCGATAGCTTTTAATGCATCCATCATGTATTTAGAGTTGAATGAGATTTTTAATGACTCACCTTCAACATTGTCTGTAGATACATCTTCTTTAACTGTACCGATTTCTGGTGAAGTAGATGATAATTCAACTTTATCAACATCCGTAGATAATTTAATGACATTGTTACCACCTTCACGTGCTAATAATGATGCACGGTCTATTGCATGATAGAACTCACTGTTATCTAAGATGATTTTAGTTTCATAGTTCTCTGGGAATAATCTTGTTGTATCTGGATAGTTCCCTTCAAGTAATCTTGAAATAAAGTTAATGTGACCAACTTTAAATAATACTTGGTTACTTGCAAAGAAGATATTGATGTCTTCTTCAGAATCAGAAACGATTTTGTTTAATTCAGATAAAGCTTTACCTGGAATAATCACATTTTTATCATCGATTTCTTCGTCTTCTAATTTTAATTTTCTTAATGCAAGTCTGTGTGAATCTGTTGCAGTACAGATCAGTTCATTGTTTTGAATAAGCCAGTTAACACCTGTTAATACAGGACGTGTTTCTGACGTGGACACTGCAAAGTTCGTTTGTGCGATAATGTTCTTTAATACTTTGATTGGTAATTTAATCGCATCTTCTTCAGATACTTGTGGTAATAATGGATATTGATCTGGATCTAAACCACTTACGTTAAATTCAGAATGTCCTGATGTGATAAGTGTTTTAAATTGATCATTCGTTGATAAATTAACGGTTTTACCTGGTAATTTTTTAACGATATCTACAAAGAATCGTCCTGGAAGTACTACAGAACCTTTTTCTTCAATATCTACAATTTTTTCACCATCAATATTTTGATTTATTGTTATTTCTATCGATATTTCAGAGTCTGATCCTGTTAAGATGATGCCTTTATCTGTCGCATCTATCTTGATTCCTGTAAGTATCGGTAATGTAGTTCTTGGTGAAATTGCTTTTAATGTATCATTCAATTGATTAAGAAAGTAATCTCGTTGAATTGTAAATTTCATAACTTATAAAACTCCTTCCAGTCGTTATATATTTAATTATATATCTTTTAAAATCATAGTAATAGTCATAGGGGCTGTGGATTGGTGGATAACCCGCTTTAAATAGCGATATAAAAGTTATTCACATGTTGATAAAATGTGTATGACTGTGCACAACTTATCCACATTATCCACGGATTTGTTTTTCTAGTTGTTCTAAATCATTTTTGAGTTCTTGATTATTTTCTAAATCTTTTTTAATTTTATCATGTGCATGGATGACAGTTGTATGATCTCGTCCACCAAATTCTTCACCAATTTTAGGTAATGAAAAATCAGTAAGTTCTCTTGATAGATACATAGCGATTTGTCTAGGATATGCAATTGATTTTGTACGTTTCTTAGCAGCAAAGTCTTCGATTCTAACGTTATACATTTTACTAACCGCTTGTTGAATGTCTTGAATCGTGATTTTAGTTGATCTTGGTGATGAAATAATATCTTTAAGCGCTTCTGCTACTAAATCTGTGTTGATCGGTTTATTTCTAAGTTTGGAGTATGCTAATACTCTCGTTAAAGCACCTTCTAATTCACGTATATTAGATTGAATAGAATTAGCGATATAAGTTAAAGCTTCAACAGGTATATCTAAGTTTTCTTCTTCGATTTTCTTTTGTAAAATAGCCATTCTCGTCTCAAAGTCAGGAGGCGTAATATCTACTATTAATCCCCATTCGAAACGTGTTCTTAAACGATCTTCTAAAGTTGGAATTTCTTTAGGCGGACGGTCACTTGAGATGACAATTTGCTTTTTATTTTGATGTAAATCATTAAAAGTATGGAAGAATTCTTCTTGCGTTTGTTCTTTCTTTTGAATGAATTGAATGTCATCTATTAAGAGCACATCGATGTTTCGATACTTGTCTCTAAAGCTTTCCGTATCGTTCATACGTATAGACTTAATAAATTCATTTGTGAATTTTTCGCTTGATGTATATAGAACGTTAGCATTTGGATTTTGTTCAAGCACATAATGACCAATTGCATGCATTAAATGTGTCTTTCCTAAACCGACGCCTCCATATATGAAAAGCGGATTATAAGCATTGGCTGGTTCTTCAGCTACTGCAAGTGAAGCAGCATGCGGGAACTGGTTACCAGGTCCAATAACGAATGTATCAAAAGTGTTATTACTGTTCAGCTGACTATTTGTAACTTCTTCATATGCTTCAGTTTCTTTAGGTTTTTCTGGCTGTTCAGTGAAATCTTCACTTTGTAAATCTTCTTCTGATATAAATTTAACTTGAACTTTGTCTCCAATCACTTCATAGATAAAGTTTGTGACATGTTCATGATATTTATTGGTTAACCACTCAGCGACAAAAGGACTTTGTGCAACAACTATTGCGCGCTTACTATCAATTTGATGTAAGTAAGTCCCTTTGAACCATGTATTATAACCAGCAGAAGCGATTTGATCTTCAGCAATAGATAACACTTGCGCCCAAATTTCTTCTTTTGAATTCATAAAAGTCCTCTTTCTCATTTAAATTTATTGAGTTATACACATAAAATAAGATTGTTGATAAAGAAAATCACAGGCTGTGAATTATTATCCACAACTTACACACAAACGGTGGATAACTACACTTTATAATTCTCTTGTCCACAATCTTTACACGTAAATATTTATGAAATAATCACAGTAATATCAATGCTTTGTATAACTTATCCACACAATTATACTTTTAAACAAATCGAGTTGTCAAATACCTGTGAATATGTGCAGTTTGATGAGATTATATTGTGAATAAGAATAAATCTTAATCAATTTATCCACAAAAAGTTGGTTATGCATTGTGAATAAGTGGATAACTTAATAAATAGAAGTTGTAAATTTCTTCTTGATTTTTAAAATCTGATTTGTTATAGTTTAGTAGTTATTGAAATTGTGACAAATCACACGTATGGTATAAATAATTTTGAAACTAATCTTCTGATAAATATAAATGAATATCATACAAATGATAATCTAATGTAGAATTAGATGTTAAGAATAATTAATGGAGGTGTTCTTAAATGGTAAAACGTACGTATCAACCAAATAAACGTAAACATAGTAAAGTACACGGTTTCCGTGCACGTATGAGTTCTAAAAACGGCCGTAAAGTGTTAGCTCGCCGTCGTCGTAAAGGTAGAAAAGTATTATCAGCTTAAGATCACTGAAGAGCAGTGGTCTTTTTTTTGTTTTAATTGAAGGAATTGTTTTGTATAATAAACAATAATTAAGTGATGTATTGTGGAGTGGATGCTTGTGGAAAAGGCTTATCGAATAAAGAAAAATAATGATTTTCAAAGAATTTATAAAAAAGGTAAGTCAGTCGCTAATAGACAATTTGTTATTTACACAGCTGAAAATGATCTTGATCACTTTAGATTAGGTATAAGTGTTTCAAAGAAAATGGGTAATGCTGTGACAAGAAATAGAATTAAAAGGTCCATTAGAGAATGTTTTAAGAATCATAAAGAAAATATTATTCCTAAAGACATCATTGTTATCGCTCGAAACCAAGCTGTTGATTTAAAAGTCATCGAAACACAGAAGAGTTTAGAGCATGTATTGAAGATTGCTAAAGTTTTTAATAAACGTATTCCCTAAGTATTGATATATTACTAGGAGGTTGCAGCATGCTTAAATCGCGCTATGAAGGACAATCAGTAGAACAAGCACTACAACAAGGTTTAGAAGATTTGAATGTTCAAGAACAACAAGTAAGAATTGATGTTATTAATGAAGGTAAAAAAGGTATTTTTGGATTTATGAAACAAGATGCACAAATTGAATTAACTGTAATCGATCCAGAACTTAAGCAGTTTGAATCAATTGAAGCATTAAAAAATCGTCACGCGTCGGTCGAAGAGGATAATAGCCCAATAACAGATGAAGTGACACAACAAGAAGACACAATAATAGAAGAAAAAGATATTCAGTCAGAAACAGGTATACGTGAAGATCGCAATCAGAAAAAAGATTCATTAAATGAAGTGGCACAAAACACTTTAGATTATGTACTTAATATCATAGGAGAAATGGATATTGATGTAGATGGTTCATATGAAATTAAGTCTAATACAATTTATATTAATATGACTTCCAACAATGCTGCTTATATAATAGGTAAGCGTGGTCAAATTTTAAACGCCTTACAAATAGTAGGTCAAAATTATATGCATCAATTTGTTAAAGGTTATTATACGCTTATATTAGATATCGAATCGTATAGAGAAAAGCGTAAAGAAACGTTAGAGAAGTTGGCGGTTAATATGGCTAAGAAAGCAACTCAGACAAAGAGACCGGTTAAATTAGAACCTATGCCAAACTTTGAACGTAAAATTATGCATCAAGCAGTCAGTAAAATTGAAAATATCGAAACATACTCTGAAGGAAGAGAACCTCATCGATATTTAGTCATTAAGAATAAATAAAAATAGTCGGAGTGAGTCATCTCGCTCCGCATTTTTTCGAACAATATATTCGAAAAATATTACAAAACCATTTACAATCAATAGAATAGTTATTAATGGTGGAGGAGAATATCATGGATTTAGATACAATTACAAGTATCTCAACGCCTATGGGTGAAGGTGCAATAGCAATCGTACGATTAAGTGGTCCGGATGCCTTAAATATTGCTAATCGTATATATAAAGGTAAAAAACAAATTACTGAAGTAGCATCACATACAATTAATTATGGTCATATTATTGATCCTGAGACTGATGAAGTCGTAGAAGAAGTTATGGTAGCTGTCATGAAAGCACCTAAGACTTTTACGAGAGAAGACATCGTTGAAATAAATTGTCATGGTGGTTTAGTAACGGTTAATCGCGTACTTGAGTTAACGTTATCTAACGGTGCTAGAATGGCAGAACCAGGTGAGTTTACGAAACGAGCATTCTTACACGGACGTATTGACTTGTCTCAAGCAGAAGCGGTTATGGATTTCATCCGTTCTAAGACGGAACGCGCATCGAAGGTAGCCTTAGGTCAGATGGAAGGACGTCTAAGCAGTCTTATTAAAGGCTTAAGACAGTCTATATTAGAAATACTCGCTCAAGTAGAAGTGAATATTGATTATCCTGAATACGATGACGTAGAAGAAGCGACGACTAAATTCTTATTAAAAGAATCAAGGCATATTGAAAATGAAATTGATCAGTTATTAAGAACTGGCCAGCAAGGTAAAATTATGCGAGAAGGTCTATCAACGGTCATTGTTGGGAAACCGAATGTAGGTAAGAGTTCCATGCTTAACAACTTGATTCAAGATAATAAAGCGATTGTTACTGAAGTAGCTGGTACAACAAGAGATGTATTAGAAGAATACGTCAATGTTCGTGGTGTACCATTAAGGTTAGTGGATACTGCAGGAATTCGTGAAACAGAAGACATCGTAGAAAAAATAGGTGTAGAAAGATCGAGAAAAGCTTTATCAGAAGCAGATTTAATTTTATTTGTTCTTAATTATAATGAAGCATTAACGGAAAATGACTATCAGCTATTTGATGTCATTAAAGATGAAGATGTGATTGTAATTATTAACAAAATGGACTTAGAACAAAAGTTAGATATTGATGAATTAAAAGCAATGATAGGTGACCATCCTTTAGTTCAAACTTCTATGGTTGAACAACAAGGTATCGAAGAACTTGAACAGAAGATTTCAGAGTTATTCTTTGGTGGACAAGTACAAGCACAAGATATGACATATGTCTCAAATTCAAGACATATTGCATTATTAAAAGACGCTAAGACATCTATAAATGATGCAATACAATCTGCTGAAGACGGTGTACCTATAGATATCGTACAAATAGATTTAATCAAAACTTGGGAATTGCTCGGTGAAGTAATTGGTGAAGAAGCAAGTGATTCACTAATTGACCAACTGTTTAGTCAATTCTGTCTCGGAAAATAAAAAGGAGGAAAAATTTTGACACAAAAATATGACGTTATTGTTGTCGGCGCTGGACATGCAGGTGTAGAAGCTGGTTTAGCTTCTGCAAGACGTGGTGCAAAAACATTAATGCTTACAATTAACCTTGATAGTGTAGCATTTATGCCATGTAATCCATCAGTTGGTGGTCCAGCTAAAGGAATTGTTGTAAGAGAAATCGATGCACTTGGTGGTCAAATGGCTAAGACAATCGATAAGACACACATTCAAATGCGTATGTTAAACACTGGTAAAGGTCCAGCTGTAAGAGCGTTACGTGCACAAGCAGATAAAGTATTGTATCAAGAAGAAATGAAACGTGTGATTGAAGATGAACCAAATCTTGATATTATGCAAGGTATGGTTGAACGTTTAATTATAGAAGATAATAAAGTTAAAGGTGTAGAAATGGTTATCGGCTCAACTTATGAAGCGGATGCTGTTGTATTAACGACAGGTACATTTTTACGTGGTGAAATTATTTTAGGTAACTTGAAATATTCAAGTGGTCCAAACCACCAAATGCCATCTATTAAATTAGCTGAACACTTGAAAGAATTAGGCTTTGATATCGTGAGATTCAAGACTGGTACACCTCCACGTGTGAATGGTAATACAATAGATTACAGCAAAACAGAAATTCAACCAGGTGATGAAGTAGGGCGTGCATTCAGTTATGAAACGACAGAATACATTTTAGATCAATTACCTTGTTGGTTAACATATACAAATGAACAAACGCATAAAGTAATCGATGACAACTTACATTTATCTGCTATGTACTCAGGTATGATTAAAGGTACAGGTCCAAGATATTGTCCTTCAATTGAAGACAAATTTGTAAGATTCAATGATAAACCAAGACACCAATTGTTCTTAGAGCCAGAAGGACGTAAGACACAAGAAGTATATGTACAAGGTCTATCAACAAGTTTACCTGAACATGTTCAACGTAAAATGTTAGAAACAATTCCAGGTCTTGAAAAAGCAGACATGATGCGTGCAGGTTACGCAATTGAATATGATGCAATTGTACCAACACAATTATGGCCAACACTTGAAACGAAAGTCGTTAAAAACTTATTTACTGCTGGTCAAATCAATGGTACTTCAGGATATGAAGAAGCGGCTGGACAAGGTTTAATGGCAGGTATCAACGCTGCTGGTAAAGTATTAGGTAAAGAAAACGTTATTTTACGTCGTTCAGATGCTTATATTGGTGTGTTAATTGATGATTTAGTTACAAAAGGTACGAACGAACCATATCGTTTATTAACTTCTAGAGCGGAACATCGTCTATTATTAAGACATGATAATGCAGACTTAAGACTGACAGATATCGGTTATGAAATTGGTATGATTTCTGAAGAACGTTACGCTAAATTTAATCAAAAACGTGAAGCAATTTCAGCTGAACAAGAAAGATTAAGAGGTATTCGTATAAAACCGAATGCACATACACAAAGTGTTATCGAAAGTCGCGGTGGAACAGCGCTTAAAGATGGTATATTAGCTTTAGATTTATTACGTAGACCAGAAATGGATTACGCAGCTATTATGGAAATCTTACAAGAAACTTCACCAGTAGATGAAGATGTACAAGAACAAGTAGAAATTCAAACGAAATACGAAGGTTATATCCAAAAATCATTAGCACAAGTTGAAAAAATGAAACGTATGGAAGATAAAAAAATTCCTGAAAATATCGATTATGATGCAATCAATAGTTTAGCGACTGAAGCTCGTCAAAAACTTAAAGAAGTTAAACCACTTGATATTGCACAAGCTTCTCGTATTTCAGGTGTAAACCCTGCAGATATTTCAATTTTACTTGTGTACATTGAACAAGGTAAAATTCAGAAGGTGAACTAACATGAATGAACAAACTTTTATTGATACGTTAAAAGAATCTGGTATAACATTAACAGATAAACAAATTAAGCAATTCGAAACATACTTTGAGATGTTAGTAGAGTGGAACGAAAAAATTAACTTAACAGCAGTTACTGAAAAAGAAGAAGTGTACTTGAAACACTTCTTTGATTCAGTGACACCAAGCTTTTATATAGATTTTAATGAAATTGAAACGATCTGTGATGTAGGGGCAGGCGCTGGATTTCCGAGCATCCCTTTAAAAATCGTATATCCACACTTGCAAATTACAATAGTAGATTCATTAAATAAAAGAATTAAATTTTTAAATGAATTAGCTGCATCATTAGACTTAGATCAAGTAAACTTTGTACATGATAGAGCAGAAACATTCGGTAAATCACAACAGTATCGTGAAAGCTTTGATCTTGTAACTGCAAGAGCAGTAGCACGATTATCTGTATTAAGTGAATTATGTCTACCTTTAGTGGAAAAGGGCGGTCAATTTGTCGCATTAAAAGGCTCACAAGGTAATGAAGAGTTAGAAGATGCACAATTTGCAATTTCTGTATTAGGTGGAGAAGTAAAAACAGTACATGAATTTACGCTACCTCTTGAAGAAAGTATGAGACAGATCATTACGATAGATAAATTAAGACAAACACCTAAGAAGTATCCAAGAAAGCCAGGAACACCAAACAAAGAACCTTTAACAAAATAATTCCTGGGAAATATGTATGAACGAAAGTAGGTATATTGAGATGAAAAAGCCTTTTTCTAAATTATTTGGACTTAAAGACAAAGAATTAGAACACATAGAAGAAGCACGAGCTGAAGGTAATGTGGCAGTCGTATCAACAGAAAGAATAGTGCCAAACCGTTATCAACCGAGAAAAGTATTCGATGAATCTAAAATTAAAGAACTCGCACAATCTATAAAAGAACATGGATTATTACAACCTATTGTTGTTCGTCCAATTGAAGAAGGTATGTATGAAATCATAGCAGGTGAGCGAAGATTTCGTGCAATGAAATATAACGATTTACCAGAAACTGAAGTTATTATTAAACCATTAAATGACAAAGAAACAGCAGCCGTTGCGCTGATTGAAAATATACAAAGAGAAAATTTATCAGCTATAGAAGAAGCGGAAGCCTATAAGAAATTGTTGGATTTAGAAGACATTACACAACATGACTTAGCGGTTAGTATGGGTAAGAGCCAATCATTTATAGCCAATAAATTAAGACTGTTAAAATTATCAGAGCCTATAATTATTTCATTACAAAAAGGTGAAATAACAGAAAGACATGCAAGAGCATTGTTAGGTTTAGATGATGAAGGGCAGCAAGAAGTCTTAACATCCATACAATCTCAGAACTTAAATGTTAAACAAACAGAAGATCGCGTTAAGAAAATACGCGGCTCTGAAAAAGTAAAAGCAAAACAATTTCAATTCGAACAAGACATCACAGAAGCACTTGATACACTCGGGCAAAGCATTAAAAATGTTGAAAAAGAGGGTATTAAAATCAAGCGAATTGATGAAGAACATAAAGACTTCTATGAAATTACAATTAAAGTTTATAAGAAGAAATAATATATAGAGTTTGGGATAATATACTATATCCCAAACTCTTTTTTTATGTTTACATACAGAATTTCTGTAAATTTCCGATATATTATTGTTATTTGTAAAAAACTCATTTATACTTTTCTGTAAACGTTTTCATTTAAAAAGGGGGATTTTAATGATTACATTTTTAGTTTCTATCGTTTTATTAGTTATAGGTTATTTTACATATGGCAAGTATATTGAAAAAATGTTTGGTGTTAAGGATGAACGTCCGACGCCTGCTCATGATCAAAGGGATAATATTGATTTTGTTCCGATGTCGACAAATAAGAACTCATTGATTCAATTGTTAAATATTGCAGGTGTTGGACCGATATTTGGACCGATTATGGGTGCTTTATATGGACCTGTTGCGTTTATTTGGATAGTATTAGGGTCTATATTTGCTGGTGCTGTTCATGATTATTTAACAGGTATGATTTCTATACGTAATAAGGGTGCTCATTTACCTGAATTAGCTGGTAAGTTCTTAGGTAATGTGATGAGACATCTCGTGAACGTCTTTACACTATTACTATTATTGTTAACAGGTACGGTATTTGTTACCAGTCCGGCATTACTATTACATTCTTTAATGGATGGTAGAGTGGCTTTAGGTATTATTGTCTTTGTTATTTTCTTATATTATTTCTTATCTACAGTGTTACCTATCGACAAAATTATTGGTAAAGTTTATCCGATATTTGGTTTCATCTTGATGATTTCTGCAGTAGGCATCTTTGTACGATTAATTATGACTGGTGCAGAAATTCCTGAACTAACATTGAAAAATATGCATCCTGATTCGGCGCCTATTTTTCCTTTATTATTCTTTACGATTACTTGTGGTGCTTTATCTGGTTTCCATGCGACACAATCGCCGATTATTTCTAGAACGACGAATAATGAGAAAAATGGTCGTAAAATATTTTACGGCATGATGATTGCTGAAGGTATTATTGCGATGATTTGGGCTGCAGCTGCTATGAGTTTATTTGGTGGCTATGGTGGTCTACAAGAAGTGTTAGCGAAAGGTGAAGCGGCGCTTGTAGTGAGTGAGGCATCTACTATGTTATTAGGTTCTGTATTTGGAACATTAGCGATATTAGGTGTTATTGTATTACCAATAACAAGTGGTGATACTTCATTTAGAAGTGCGAGAATGATTTTGGCTGACTACTTTAATTTCGGTCAGAAGAAAGTAATGAATCGCTTCGCAATTGCGATACCGATGTTTGTTATTAGTTTTATTTTAACGAGAGTAGACTTCACAATACTATGGAGATACTTCTCATGGGCAAACCAAACAACAGCTGTTATCGCTCTATGGATAGGCGCTATGTATTTATTACTATCTAAAAAGAATTTCTATGTCGCTTTAATACCTGCTTTATTCATGACGTGGAATATATTCACATATATATTAAGCCAACCAATAGGATTTGGGATGGATTTATCGCTTAGTTATTGGTTATCAGCTGGTTTGACGATTTTATGGTCTATGTATTTCTATTATTTATATCGTAAAAATAGTGAAAATGCGATAGAAATAGATTATCAAATCGGAGGATCACCCGTATCTAAATATTAAACAGTAAAAGCACCTTTCGATCTCCATCGAAAGGTGCTTTTTATATATTTAATATAGGGAAGGTAGTCTGCCATACGATACTCGCTCAAAAATATCATATGGCAGTGCTATTATTTAGGGGTAATAGCAAATGCTCGGACAGGGAATCCGGGTGCATTTTTAGGTTTAGGGCTAATGGCTAATATAACTGAACCACGTGTCGGTAGTTCATCTAATCCGGTTAACAGTTCTATTTGAAAAGTATCTAAACCAAGTACGTATCGTTCACCGACAATGTCATTGTTTTTACGGATGTCTACTGAAGCATCAGTATCAAATGTTTCATGTCCGATTGACTTGATCTTTCTCTCTTCAAACAAGTATTTAAGTGCGTCTAATGACCATCCTGGGAGATGTTCATGACCATCTTTGTCTTTGTTCTCAAATTGCTCTTTATCTGGCCATTTCTTTGACCAGTCACTTCTAAATGCGACAAACGTTCCACTTTCAATTGGTCCATTTTCAGATTCCCATTGAAGGATGTGTTCTTTAGTTAGTCTGAAATCTGAATCTTGGGCTACTTCTTTTGAAAAATCTAACACGATTAAAGGTAAGACTGTTTCTTGTAAACCGAGTTCATGAAGATATCGTTTATGCTCTACAAAATGTATCGGTGCATCTATATGCGTGCCATATTGTGTAGGAAATTGCCATGATTGGGCAAAGAAACCGTCGTCTTTAACTTTATACAATGTTTTTGTTTCTGCATTTTCAAAAGCTGAAAAATGTGGAGATTCTGAATCAAATGTATGCGTTAAATCTACCCATTTATATTCTTTCAGTTGATTTAGCGTGTTCCATAATGGATATGACATAACATCACCTCATTTATTAGTTAGGTTGTTTAACTGTATTGTCTTGACGTAATTTTTCTACTGAATTAACTAATACAGTTAAAGCTTGTTTTACTTCTTCTTCTTGTCTTGTCTTCAATCCGCAGTCAGGGTTTACCCAGAATAGAGAACGGTCAATTTCTTGAAGTGCTCTATCGATTGCGATTGTAATTTCTTCTTCTGTAGGTATACGAGGGCTATGAATATCATATACACCTAAACCAATACCTAAGTCATATGTGATATCTTCAAAGTCTTTGATTAAGTCACCATGACTTCTTGAAGTTTCGATTGAGATAACATCAGCATCTAATGATTTGATCGCATGGATGATTTGACCAAATTGTGAGTAGCACATATGTGTATGAATTTGTGTTGAATCTTGTACTGAAGAAGTTGATAATCTGAATGAATGTACAGCTTTATTCAAATAATCTTCATGGTATTCAGAACGTAATGGTAAGCCTTCGCGCAATGCAGGTTCGTCTACTTGGATGACTTTAATACCCGCTTCTTCAAGTGCTAGAACTTCTTCATTAATTGCTAATGCGATTTGATCTTGAACTTCGCTACGTGGGATATCTACACGTTCGAATGACCAGTTTAAGATCGTAACTGGACCTGTAAGCATACCTTTAACAGGTTTGTCAGTTAAACTTTGAGCATATAATGTCTCTTTAACTGTTAATGGTGCTGTCCATTTAACATCTCCGTAAATGATTGGTGGCTTAACGGCACGAGAACCATATGATTGAACCCAACCAAACTTAGTTACTAAGAATCCGTTTAGCTTTTCACCGAAGAATTCAACCATGTCATTACGTTCAAATTCACCGTGTACTAATACGTCTAATCCAATTTCTTCTTGAATTTCAATCCAACGTTTAATTTCATTTTGTACGAACTCTTCGTATTTTTCATCTGAAATACGATTGTTTTTCCAATCAGCACGGTATTTACGTACTTCTCTTGATTGAGGGAATGAACCAATCGTTGTTGTTGGTAAGTCTGGTAAATTTAATACTTGATCTTGTAAGACTTTTCTTTCTTTAAATGGTGTAGTACGTTCTGATTTAACTGAATCATAGTCATATTCTAATTGTTTGAATGACTGACTTTCAAAGCGTTCATATTGTGCTTTTAATTCGTTATATAAAGTGTCATCATTTTCGTTAAATAATTGTTTTAAAGCATATAGTTCGTCTAATTTTTCAGTCGCAAAGCTTAAGCCTTCACGAACTGAGTCGTCTAATGTTTCTTCTTCTAAAGTAACTGGTACATGTAATAATGAAGAAGATGGTTGAATCACTAATTCATCTGTATAAGATTGTAATGTTTCGATTAAAGCTTTCTTCTCTTCAATATTAGTAGACCAAACGTTTCTACCATCAACGATACCAGCGAATAAAGCTTTTTCTTTAGGGAATAAGCCATCTTTGATTTGTTGTAAGTTAAATCCATTGTCATGTACAAAGTCTAAACCGAATCCATAGACTGGTAATTGACCAACAAAGTTTAAATCTACACGTTCGAAATATGTTTGTAAGACAAGTTTCGCAGTAGGTGCCGCTTCGTTAAAGAATTCATATGCTTCTTTCGTAATATCTTGAAGATCAGCTGCACCGTCTGTTACGAGAATTGGCTCATCTACTTGGATGTATTCAGCGCCTGCTTCAGTTAATTGCTCGAATACTTCTTTATATAATGGTAAAAGTGTTCTTACTTTTTCATCGAAACTTTGGTCTCCACCTTTAGATAATGCTACGTAGGTAACAGGACCAAGAATAACTGGGTGAGATGTTACACCAACTTCTTTAGAGAAATTGAATTTCTCAAGTAATACATTGTTATTTAATTGAGGTGACACGTTGTCCCATTCAGGTACGATGTAGTGATAGTTTGTGTTGAACCATTTGATTAACGCACTTGCAACATGATCTTTGTTACCACGTGCAATATCGAATAATAAATCGTCATCTACAGGACGTCCTTGGAAACGTTCTGGAATGATGTTAAATAGTAATGATGTATCTAACACGTGATCATATAGTGAGAAATCACCAGTAGGGATATGATCAACGTGATGGTCTTTCTGAATTGTTAAAATTTCTTTGTGTAAATCCTGCAACGTTTGATCTAATTCGGCTTTATCTATTTTTTTAGCCCAGTAACTTTCGATGGCTTTTTTCCATTCTCTTTTCTTACCTAGTCTTGGGAATCCTAAATTTGATGTTTTAATTGTCATAATATTGCCTCCTTGGTTTGTGTTCCAGTTTTTAGTTTTGAATAATTTGCTAATTCAACTGTTAAATCATATTTTAAAAATGGTGTAACTAAGTACAGGCCATTAAAATATTGGTGTACTGCATCAATCAATTGTTTACTCAAATTAATACTGAGTTCTCTTGTTGCATCTCTGTCGTCTTTGACTTTTTCAAAGGCGTTTAGCACTGTATCTGATAGTTTAATACCAGGTACTTCGTTGTGTAAGAAGAGTGCGTTATTGTAATTCGTAATTGGCATAATACCAATGAAAATCGGGGCGTCTATATGTTTAGTTGCTTCATATATTTCTTTAACTTTTTCAGGTTCATAAATCGGTTGTGTAATAAAGTATTCCATGCCAGATTCAATCTTTTTTTCTAATCTTTTGACTGCTGGTTCTAGTCGTCTTACATTTGGATTGAATGCACCTGCAACAGAGAAGTTGGTATTGCTTCTCAATGTATCTCCATCGGCGTTTATACCTTGATTGAACTGAGTAATGATTTCAGCTAATCCGCTAGAATTAACGTCGAATACACTTGTTGCGCCTGGGAAATTCCCCACTTTAGAAGGGTCACCCGTAATCGTTAATATGTCATTAATGCCAAGTAACGAAAGTCCCATTAGGTGAGATTGCAAGCCGATTAAGTTTCTATCACGGCAAGCTAAGTGTACGAGTGGTCTAATTTTATACTTTTGTTTAATGATACTTGCTGCGGCAATGTTAGAAATCCTCACGCTCGCTAGTGAATTGTCAGCAAGTGTGACCGCATCTACACCTGCATCTTCAAGTGCTTGTATCCCATCGAAAAATTTATTCGTATCTAAATGTTTAGGTGTATCTAATTCAACAATGACGGTTGGTCTTTGTTGAACAAGCTCTTTAATACTAGGTTCTTCTTTATTTTGCCTTTTGTACTGTTTTGTTTCGATTGGTATAACATTTTTGTGCTTGATAGGCTTTAAATCTTTGACGACATTCTTTATTTTTTTAATATGTTCTGGTGTTGTACCACAACATCCACCTATTAATCTTACGCCTTGGTTAACGAGCTCTTTAGCTGCATCTGAAAAGTAATCTGAGTTGTTATTGTATTTCAAGTCGTTGTCTTCTAAATCCAGCAAACTTGCATTTGGATAACATGAAAGGTAAGCATGATCAGGTAAGTCAATATGTTTAAATGTCTTAATCATATGGTATGGACCGTGATGACAATTTAAACCAACGACATCTGCACCGGCTTTTACTAATGTTTCTAATGCATCTGGTATAGGTGTGCCATTTCTCAAATAATTTGTGTTACTAGCTGTTAGTTGAGCAATAATCGGAATGTCGTATCTTGCTTTTGTATCTTTTAAGACAGCAAGTAATTCTTCTAAATCGTAGTATGTTTCAAATAAAATACCATCTACACCTTCATTAACAAGTGTTTCAATTTGAATCTCTGTGTGATATTGAATGGCTTCAATTGATAAGTTACTCTTTTTGATATTACGAAAACCGCCTACCGTACCTAGAATAAACGTATGATCGTTGCTCGCTCTTTTAGCGATTTGAACAGCTTCACGATGAATTTCTTTTACGCGATGTTCTAAATTAAAATCTTGAAGCTTCTCAAAATTTGCACCGTACGTGTTTGTTTGAATAATATCTGCACCAGCTTCAATATAAGAACGGTGAATTTGTTCTATCTTGTTAGGGTGTGTCAAATTATAACTTTCTGGACAAGTATCCAATCCTTCAGAGTAGAGGATGGTTCCAATTGCTCCGTCAGCTACTAAAATTTGGTTCTTTAACGCTTCTTTTAGACTCATATGTAGCCTCCTTTAATGCCCAATCGATATCTGTGATCAATTCTTTGACATCTTCTAAGCCGACTGACAATCTAAATAATCCGTTAGTGATACCACGTTCAGCTCTCACTTCTTCAGGGATGGCTGCGTGACTCATTGTAGCTGGGTGAGAAAGAATCGTTTCTACACCACCTAAGCTTACAGATACAAGTGGGATATTAAGATGGTCAACAAATGCTTGTGCTTTTGATTCATCTTTAAGTCTGAATCCGAGCACGGCACCGCCATTTTTAGCTTGTCTTAAATGTGTGTCATTTGTGATTGGATAATAGACTGTTTCAATTGCTTCATTATCGATTAAATATCTATAAATTTGTTCTGTATTATAAACAGATTGTTTAAATCTAATTGGTAATGTCTTTAAATGTTTAGCAAGTGTCCAAGAATCATAAACGCTTAATCCTGAACCTGTACCATTCTGAATAAGATAAATTTCATTTTTAAGTTCTGGATCATTCACAACTACTGCGCCAGCTATGAGGTCACTGTGACCGCCTAAGAATTTTGTAGCTGAATGAACGACGATGTCAGCACCTAGTTTCAATGGTGATTGTCCTAACGGTGTCATAAATGTATTATCGACAGCTAATAGTGCGTCGTGTTTACGTGCAATTTGGCTAACACCATCAATATCTGTCACTTTAAAGAGTGGGTTAGAAGGTGTTTCAACATAGATCAGTTTCGTATTTTCTTGAACAGCTTCTTTGATATTTTGTAAGTCTGTTTGATCGACAGTTGTAAATTCTATTTCGAATTTCTTAAGAATTTGCTCTGTTAGTCTGAACGTTCCACCGTAAACATCATCTGGAAGAATCACGTGGTCTCCAGGTTTCAATGTTAAGAAGACAGCTGTTATTGCAGCAATTCCTGAACTAAATGCAAATCCATAATTACCGCCTTCTAAATCTGCTAACTTTTCTTCAAGTAACTTTCTATTAGGGTTACCACTGCGTGCATAATCAAATTCTTGATTGCCACCTAAAGTTTCTTGATGATAAGTGGATGAATAATATAATGGTTGATTGCTTGATAAGTGTTCGTTACCTCTAGTGGAATCCAATATTAAAGACGTTTCTTTTGAATAGCTCATATTGACACTCCTTCTTTTCTTGAATTTTTTAAGGCTTGTAGTATGTCTTCGTAAATATCTTCATAATCTTCTATTCCAATAGATAAACGGAGTAAATATTCATCTATACCGCGTTTATCTTTTTCTTCATCTGCCATATCTACATGTGTTTGTGTATATGGGAATGTGATAAATGTTTCAGTCCCGCCAAGACTTTCAGCAAATATACATAATTTAATATTTTGTAAGAAGCTATCAACGCTATATGCATTGTTTAAACGGATACTTAACATTCCGGTTTGACCTGAGTAAAGGACTTCATCAATGCTTTCAACAGATTGTAGTGATTGTGCTAACTTTTGAGCATTTTCAGTAGAACGGTCAAGTCGTAAATGTAATGTCTTTAAGCCTCTCAGTAATAAATAACTATCGAATGGTGAGAGTGTTGCACCGATCATATTATGAAATTGGCCAAGTACTTCACCTAAGTAATCATCTGATACAGTGACAATGCCTGCTAACACATCATTATGACCACTTATGTACTTTGTAGCAGAATGTAAGACGATGTCAGCACCATCTTTTAATGGTGTTGATAAGTATGGTGTTAAGAATGTGTTATCGATAATCGTTAATATATTTCTTGCTTGTGCAATTTCATATAAAGGATTTAAGTCTACTGAGAACATTAACGGATTTGAAATGGGTTCAATAAAGAATGCGCGTGTATGTTCATTAATCGATGCGTTTACTTCATCAATATTTGAAAAATCAATGTACTTGAATTTGATGTTGTATTGTTTTTCGTAAAATTCAAATAGTCTAAATGTGCCGCCATATAAGTCGAATGACACTAAGATTTCATCATTTGGTTTAAATAAGTTACAAACTAATTGGATACTAGCCATACCGCTTGAAGTTGCAAATGAGTATTTACCACCTTCAAGTTTGGCAAATGCCTCTTCAAAGTTTGAGCGAGTTGGATTTTTCGTTCTTGTATAATCAAAGCCGGTTGAACACCCTAATTTTTCATGTTGATAGGCTGTTGAAAGATAAATTGGGTTTGTAGTTGCCCCGGTATGGTCTTTAGTTAATGAAATTTGAGCGAGTTGAGTAGATTTCATAATAGCCTTCCTCCCTAATGAATTAAAAAATAAAAATAAAAAAAGCTTCCGTCCTTTAAACCCGAAATAAATCGGATGTAAAGGACGAAAGCTTAGCTCGCGGTACCACCTTTGTTCGCAATGACATTACTGACATTACCTCTATAAGTACGAGTCTCTTACAAGAAGATATAATGGCAGTAAAATTGGTGAACAAATTCCAGTACGCCATCATCGCTAAAGAGACTTTAATACTGTATCGCTATAACGGGCGATCCCGTTGACACCTCAATATCGATGCCACCACTCCAAGGCCATTTTCAATCTTTCTTTCAATGTTCCCTTTCAGCAAATGGGAACTCTCTGATGATTGCAGTGTAAGATTTACTTTCCTTTTTATCGTGATTTTATTTGTTTTCGTTGTTGATATATTACACAATACTATGCGTATATTTTTTTGTCAACAACTTTTCTGAATATTTTAATTTATCGCTCAACTTTTCTTTTGTGCATATATCTTTCAAAATTGTTATAATCTAATTTGGATGTTTTACGTGAAACATACGAGAATAAATAACGTGGTGATGAAATGAAAGAAAGAAATCAAGCCTTAACAGATAAGATTTCTTATAACCATAGTCATGATAAAATTGTTGCACTTCCTTTAGAAAAATTAAGAAGGAATCCGTATCAACCGAGAGATTATTTTGATGAAGAAGCTTTGAGAGATTTAACGCAGTCGATTTCACAGCATGGTGTGTTACAACCTATCGTCGTAAGAGAAACGATAAAGGGTTACGACATCGTTGTAGGTGAAAGAAGATTTAGAGCAAGTCAATTAGCTAACAAAGATTCAGTACCGGCAATCATAAAAAATTTAACCGATGAAGAAATGTTAGAACTTGCTATTATAGAGAATCTTCAACGTGAAAATTTAAAACCTCTAGAAGAAGCAAAAAGTTATGCAACGATGATGGAAGAACTGAACTTAAAACAACAAGACGTAGCAGATAGATTAGGGAAATCAAGATCATACATTGCAAATGTTTTAAGGTTGCTGAACTTACCACCAAGTGTAAAAAAATTAATCAACGAAGAAAAAATATCGAGTGCACATGGTAGAACATTACTTGGTTTAGATAAGAAACATCAATTAGATCAAGTGGCTAAAAAAGTTGTAAAAGAACATATGAGTGTTAGAGCATTAGAAGAATATATTAAACAGTTAAATGCTCAAGGCCAAGACAAGAAAAAGAAAACGAAACAACCGAAACCTAATTTCTTAGTTAAACATGAATATCGATTAAAAGAAAAATTTGGAACAAATATTGATATTTCTAAGACTAAAAAAGCAGGTAAAATTTCTCTTGAATTTAATTCTGAAGATGAATATAAGAGAATATTAGAATTATTGCTAGATGAATAAGAGGTGTAAAAGTGAATAAGATTATGAACATCATCCATAAATTGATAGACCCGTTTATGGATCCAGAAAATTGGCAGAAGTGGATAGAACAAATATTAATTGGCATATTCTACATTGTATTAGCTTACGTCATTATTAAAGTCCTTCATAAAGTCGTAGAGAAATTCTTTACAACGAAATACGGAACTAAGAGGGTAGGGAAGTCTAACAAGCGCGCTAAAACAATGGTTAACTTACTACAAAATGTTATTTCCTATGTCGTATGGTTTATAGTTGCGACAACCATTTTAAGCAATTTAGGCATAAGAGTTGAAAGTATTATCGCTGGTGCCGGTGTGGTAGGCTTAGCAATTGGTTTCGGTGCACAAACTTTAGTAAAAGATGTCATTACGGGCTTCTTTATTATTTTCGAAAATCAATTTGATGTTGGCGACTATGTAAAAATTAATACAACAGGTACCACTGTTGCGGAAGGTACTGTACAATCAATAGGAATGAGATCTACAAGAATTTTATCATTTGCTGGTGATTTAACGATTCTTCCTAATGGTACAATGAATGAGATCGTAAACTTCTCAATTCACAACGGTATGGCTATCGTAGAAATACCTGTATCTATTAAAGAAGATTTAGATGAAGTTGAAAATAAGTTAAATGAATTTTTACCAACAGTTAAAGAAAGATATGAAATTTTCATTAAAGATCCTGAAATTTTAGGTGTAGAAACTGTGACAGCAGGGGAAGCAACGATTAAAATAGCAGGGGAAACAGAACCAAATGAACATGCATCAGGTGCTAGAATCTTAAGAAGAGAAGTGAAATCATTCTTTGATAAAGAAGGTATTCAAGCGCCAATTCCAACAATGGTTTCTTATAATCCAAATAACATTCAATAATCATCTAATCGGGAGGCAAAAATATGATCAAATCATATGAGTTAAATGATATCGTTGAAATGAAAAAACAACACGCATGTGGGTATAATAGATTTAAAATTATCAGACTCGGTGCAGATGTTAGAATAAAATGTGAAGAATGTTCTCGTAGTATCATGCTACCAAGACAAGAGTTTAATAAAAAAATTAAAAAAATATTAGTAAAAGGACAAGGTGAATAAAATATGGCATTAACAGCTGGCATAGTAGGATTACCAAACGTAGGTAAATCAACATTATTTAACGCAATTACGAAAGCAGGAGCACTTGCAGCGAACTATCCTTTCGCAACAATCGACCCTAATGTAGGGATTGTAGAAGTACCAGACCATCGTTTACAAGAATTAACGAAATTAGTAAAACCTAAGAAAACTGTACCAACAGCATTCGAATTTACAGATATTGCAGGTATTGTTAAAGGTGCATCTAAAGGTGAAGGATTAGGAAATAAATTCTTATCACATATCCGTGAAGTAGATGCGATTTGCCAAGTCGTACGTGCATTTGTTGATGAAAATGTTACACACGTATCAGGAAAAGTAGATCCAATAGATGATATCGAAGTTATTAATATGGAATTAGTATTAGCAGACTTAGAATCAGTTGAAAAACGCTATGAAAGAGTAGCAAAAATGGCAAAACAAAAAGATAAAGATGCCGTAGCAGAAGAAAAAGTATTAGCAAAAATTAAAGAAACATTAGAAAACAATAATCCAGTAAGAAGTTTAGAATTCACACCAGAAGAAAAAGCAATCGTGAAACATTTAAGCTTACTCACTTCTAAACCAATGTTATATGTAGCAAACGTAGCAGAAGACGAAGTAGCAAACCCAGAAGATAACGAATACGTACAAAAAATCGAAGAATATGCAAGTAACGAAGGTTCACAAGTTATCGTTATTTCAGCAAAAATCGAAGAAGAATTAGCAACATTAGATGACGAAGACCGCGAAATGTTCTTAGAAGATTTAGGCGTAGAAGAAGCAGGATTAGACAAATTAATCCGCGCATCATATAACTTATTAGGATTAGCAACATACTTTACAGCAGGTGAACAAGAAGTAAGAGCTTGGACATTTAAAGAAGGCATGACAGCACCACAATGTGCCGGTATCATCCATACAGACTTCGAAAGAGGCTTTATAAGAGCAGAAACCGTAAGTTATGATGATTTATTAGCAAATAACGGCATGAACGGTGCTAAAGAAGCGGGTAAAGTAAGATTAGAAGGTAAAGAATACCTAATGAAAGACGGAGACGTTGTACACTTTAGATTTAATGTGTAAGATAAAGGCCAGTAGTGTTTATGCACTATTGGCTTTTTCTTTGATATCAATGAGAAAAAGATTGTAAAAAGTAATACTCTATGCTATAATTCTTGATTGTGAGTAATGAAAATTATTCCTTGCTTAATACTGAGTTATTAGGCCGCATAGACCACAAGGAGGTGTAAATTGATGAGAACATATGAAGTAATGTACGTAGTACGTCCAAATATCGAAGACGAAGCTAGAAAAGCTGTCGTTGAGCGTTTTAAAGGAATCTTATCTTCAAACGGTTCAGAAATCATCGAAGAAAAGGATTGGGGTAAACGTCGTTTAGCTTATGAAATCCAAGACTTCACAGAAGGTTTCTACAACATCGTTAGAGTTAAGTCTGAAAATGACGAAGCTATCAGTGAATTTGATCGTTTAGCAAAAATCTCTGATGATATCATTCGTCACATCGTAGTACGCGAAGAAGAAAAATAATTTAACTTATAAAATGGGGGAGATTAAATGATTAATCGTGTTGTATTAGTCGGTCGATTAACTAAAGATCCGGAATACAGAGTAACACCCTCAGGCGTTCAAGTTGCTACTTTTACTTTAGCTATTAATCGTACTTATACGAATCAGCAAGGTGAAAGAGAAGCTGACTTTATCAACTGTGTTGTATTTAGACGTCCCGCAGAGAATGTAAACAATTACTTATCTAAAGGTAGTCTGGCAGGAGTTGAAGGTCGTCTACAATCTCGTAGCTACGAGAACCAAGAAGGTCGTCGTGTTTATGTAACTGAAGTTGTTTGTGACAGTGTTCAATTCCTTGAACCAAAAGGCGCAAATCAACGTCAATCTGGTAATGATAATCAATCATATAACCAAAATAATAACGAATTCCAAAATTATGGACAAGACTTTGGTGGTAACCAACAACAAGGACAAAAAGCACCTTCAAATCAACAGTCAAATAATCAACAATCAAGTAATCCATTTGCAAACGCTAATGGCCCAATTGATATCAGTGATGATGATTTGCCGTTCTAATAGTTGATTGAAACGAATATAAATTGATAAACATTTAACGAGAAGGGAGGAACACAATCATGGCAGGTGGACCAAGAAGAGGTGGTCGTCGTCGTAAAAAAGTTTGTTACTTCACAGCAAACGGTATTACACATATCGACTACAAAGATACAGATTTACTTAAAAAGTTTATCTCAGAAAGAGGTAAAATCTTACCACGTCGTGTAACAGGTACTTCAGCAAAATACCAACGTATGCTTACTGTAGCTATCAAACGTTCACGTCACATGGCTTTATTACCATACGTTAAAGAAGAACAATAAGAATTAGCGTATAATATAACCCTCTAGCAATCAGGCTAGAGGGTTTTTTTGTGTTTAGAATTATAGAAAAGTTGTTATTTATAATAACAACGATATTATTGTAAATAATTTGGAATTATTAAAAGCATAAATAGTATAAACATTGCTAGTGCGCTGAAGTAAATAGACGTCTTATTTCTTATATATACTTTAGATATTGTTTCACAAATTAATAATTGAGTTAAAAAGCTAAATACAAACAAGAATAATAAACTAAAGATTAGATTTAATAAATTAATATTTGTTAAATCAATAGACATAATCATAAACATAGCCAGAAATAAAATTATTGTATAAATAAAGTATTGGAAAAGAATGTTTATTTTATCTAATAATCTTCTAATAAATTCAAAGTCAAAGATGTATTTTAGTAAAAATATGTTTACTGAAATAGAGAAAATAAATTGTAAAAATAGCAAAGACGATAAATTATTAAAAAAAGATGCCTTTTGATCCAAGAACGTCGTTATTATAGATAATAATAAAATGAGAAATACGATGAATAAATTTGTTTTTCTATACATAAAAAAAGCTCCAATAAATTAATTGATTTTTACTGCGTTTTGAAAGCTATCAGGTGCATCTTTCTTATTGTTTATAATATCAATATAATCAAGTATAACATCTTCCCCAATACCTGTAGTGTATACTAAGTATGATTCATTGTAAGATAAAAAAAGAGGCAACCTCTCGGTCAACCTCTTAAAACGGAAAGAACTATTGTTCTTTCATAATAAACAAGAGATAAAAGGTATCTCTTGGAGGCACATGCCTCATTCCTTATACATAATGTTAATTGTTCTTGACGTAATTAGTCAATCATTTTATGTTTAGTTTTATAAAAATTTCGCAATTTTTTCGTGGAGAATGAATGATTCTAGAACACTGATTATAAAAAAAGAGGCGACCGTCAGTAACAGTCAACCTCAAGTACACTCCGCAGATATGTACCGCTATTTGAATATAATTTTAATCTATATTTAGATAATTATTAATATTATTGATGAACTTTAATTACCATTATTGAAACCAGAATTAAATATTTCATGAATTCCTTGTTTTAAATCTTCTCCTACAACTATGTCGGACATTTCCTCTAATGTTTTAGACACTTTGCTATTAAACTCCCAGTCATTTGCTGTAATAATAAATACTTTTGAAGCGGGATTATCTTTTATATGATTAACTAATATTTCAATGTTTTTTCCTTTTATTGTTTTTGGATTCACTGGATAATATATTGCAAATTCGCCAAAGTTAGGGGTATTTGCGGTATATAAATTTAACTGTAATGATAAATCATTTAATGTGAAAGTTGTGTTTAGTGGTATCTCTTTTGTAAGCATGCCTTGTTCTGTCAGATCTTTGAAAACTTCTTTAGAATGAGCATTTAATGTTCCTTTTGAATATTGGGATTGAGTTTCTATTGCAGCTAAAATGGATAATAATTTTATCTCATGAAACATACCTTTCGTTAACACTATTCGGTTATCGCTATTTAAAAATTTAATAAATTGCTTTTTAAACTCTTGAAATATTTCCATAAAATCACTCCAAAAATGTAAGGTTAGTATGTATAGTTTATTATACTATGCAATTGAAATAAATATGTCTCATTTCATTCATTGTAAAAATACAATATAATAATGTGTAATAGAGTCTAAAGGGTGTGTTCTTAATGACAATCGAAGAAATAATTGAAAGATATAAAAATAAATTTCCAGATCAACAAGTAACAGACGAAGAATTTAAATTAATGATGTCCAATATTGGAAATCCTACTGCCAATATTCGTGAAGATAATTTTGATTTAATTGCGCGTTTTATTATAAGCGGTAAACTGGATAACCATCAACTGCTACAGTTACTTGAGGATTGTGAATTTGTTTTAAGAAGTGTTGACGAAAGTGATACTGAACATCTTGTGCTGGATAGAAGTTTCAGTGCACTTATTATCGGAATCATTATTGAATATTTAGAAGAGCATAATCAGTTACCTCAGGATATTTATGAGAAGATTATAAACTTAGCGATTGATTACATGGATAAGGAATCTGATGTTAGAGGATATGTACAAGGGAAAGGATGGATGCATAGTGTTGCGCATGGATCAGATTTACTTGCAACTTGTGTTAGATCTAAAAATTATACAGGTGACTGTAATAAAGTGATATTAAATGTTGTCGCTAAAAAACTTTATCAGTTAAATACTGATTTATCTTGCTATATAGATGATGAAGATGAGCGACAAGCATTTATCATTGAAGCATTACTTGAAAAAGGACTTACAGATCAAGAATTGAGTAATTGGGTAAGCGAGCTATTCGTGACAGTTAATGAAACAGATTTAAATCAATCTGAAGAGGCATATTTAAGTTATTTTAGAATACGAAAAAATATAAAAGATTTCTTGAAGACATTGTATTTTAGACTAAAATTTAATCAAAAATATCAGGTATCTCAAGATAAAATAGAAGAAATCTTTAAAAAGTTATGCTTAGAATTAACACAACAAGGAGAATAAAAATGGGAATAAAGTTTTATGTAGCAGGTAGTTTTGGAAATAAGAATATTGTAAACAAACTTATAGAGAACTTAGAACAACACGGCTTACAAAATACTTATAATTGGACGCTGAATGATAAAGCAATTAATAAAGAGGACTTAAGAAAAATTGGTCAATCTGAAGCGGATGCAGTGAAAAATTCAGATATACTTTTAGCTATATTGCCTGGAGGTAAGGGGACACATACAGAAATAGGTATTGCGATAGGACATAATAAACCTATTCTATTATTAGCACAAAATGAAAACATATTCGAAGCTGATAATGCAGCTACATTTTATTTCCTGGAAAATGTTTATCGAAAGCAACTTGATAGGGTTAATGTATATGAAGAAGTTGTAGGTATAGCGAAGTTATTATTGTAATATAACTCTTTTTGAAACTATGTTACCATTGGTCTTAGTTATGAAAAAGGAGGATTTTATGAATAATTTAAATCGCCAAAGAAAATTAGATATAGATCACATCATTTTTATTGGCCGTACATATGAAGAATACTTGAACATGTTCAATTTATCCCTAGAATATTTAGAAGGTAAGAGGATCTTAGATTGTCCTGCTGGTGCATGCTCTTTTAGTGCAACTGCAAGGAAATATGATATAGATGTTGAAGCTTGTGATTTAGCATATTATTTTAATGATGATATTTTGTATGAAAAAGGTATTAATGATATTAAACATATGATTAATAAAATGGAACATTCTAAATTGAATTATAATTGGACCTTTTTTAAAGACCTAGATGATTTGGAATTTCACAGAAAAAAAGCTTTAGAAACTTGTGTAAAAGATATGAAAAATAACCAAGATAAATATTGTCCAGTAGAAATGCCACAATTACCATATAATAATAATGCGTTTGATGTATTGTTATCAGCTCATTTTTTATTTTTATATGCTGATGTATTTGATATCGACTTTCATATTCAAACAATTAAAGAAATGATTAGAGTTACAAAAGAAGAGATTCGTATTTTTCCATTAGTTGATATGGGAGGGAAAAGATATAAAAATTTAGATGAAATTATAAAATTATTAAAAGATAATGGCTATAAAACAAGTGAAATAAAAGTACCTTATGAATTTCAGGTTAACGCGAACTCATTTTTGAAGATACAAATTCAGTAAATATAAATAAAGGATGATGTTTCATGAAATCGGTTAGTGTATATCATTATGATGCATTTAGTTTAGAAGCGAATAAAGGAAATCCTGCTGGTGTGGTATTAGATAGTGAAGGATTAACAGATGAAGATATGCAAGAAGTTGCGAAACAAATTGGATTTAATGAAACAGCATTCCCTTTAAAATCAAACCGTGCTGATTTTAGGATACGGTATTTTACACCTGGCCACGAAGTGGATTTGTGTGGACATGCTACTATTGGAACAATCGCAGCAATGAAACAACATGGATTGTTAGAGGATAAGAAGGAATTTACAATAGAGACGAATGCAGGTATCTTACCAATTACTTTAAATATTGAAAATGATAATATTTATATAACCATGCAACAAGCTAGTCCTCAATTTGAAGTGTTCAATGGATCGAGGGCAGATTTGGCTCATGCTATTGGAATTGATGAGAAAGATATTGTAACAGAATATCCGATTGTTTATGGCAGTACAGGAACATGGACATTATTAGTACCTGTTAGGAATCTAGAAGTATGTAAAAGAATGTCTCCTCAAAATGAATTATTTCCAGAAATATTAAAAGAAAGACCCAAAACTTCAATTCATCCATTCTGTATGGAAACTTACAATGAAGACTTACATATGCATGCAAGACATTTTTCCTCACCATTTTCAGGGACAACTGAAGATGCAGTTACAGGAACAGCTTCTGGCGTAATGGGCGCATACTATGCTCAATATATAAATACATCTGCTAAATATCCACTTGAACTAATCGTAGAACAAGGACAAGAAATAGGAAAAGATGGACAAGTGTATGTGCATGTCAATAATATAAACAATCAGCTTAATATTGAGATTACAGGTAGTGCAGTATATGTTAAAGAATTAATAATAGAATTGTAATTCTTTAGACTGCCAGGATACTAAAAACCCTCTCTAGACAAGGACTAGAGAGGGTTTAATGTATAACTTAAAATTTATTAAATTTCAGTTTTTCTATAACATGGTCGTGATTTTTATATAGTACGAGATCTGCTCTGTTTTTAGTTGGCAAGATGTTTTTGATTAAATTGACTTCGTTAATATTGTCCCATAAATCTGTTGCTATTTTTAAGGCTTCGTCTTTTGGGATGTCTCGATATTTATAGAAATGTGAGTCTGGTTTTTGGAAGGCTTCTTCTTGAAGTAGTAAGAAGCGGTTGAGATACCATTTCTTCATATTTTCTATTGTTGTGTGTAAATATATTTTGTAATCAATATAATCACTAACGAGTTCTTCTTCATGTGGACTTACTTGGAAGATGTTCACGCCTTCTATAATAAGAATGTCCGGACAGTTTATGTTGTGATATTGGTCTTTAAGACGGTCGTATGTGATATGTGAATACGTGTATGTTGGAATGTTAGGCTCGTTGTTCTTAATTTGTTTTAAGTGACTGATCAATGTTTTTGTATCATAACTTTCAGGAAAACCTTTTTTAGAAAGTAAGTCTTTATCGATGAGTTCTTGTTTAGGCATGATATAACCATCAGTCGTAATCAAATCAACTTTCCAGTCCGCGTTATATTCTTGTAGTAAGTTTAAAAGCAGTCTTGAGACAGTACTTTTCCCTACAGAAACCCCTCCTGATATTCCGATAATAAAAGGTGGTGTGTTATTTTTGTTATGTAATTTGTTGTTAATGTTAGATGAATAATCTTTATGGAACTTAACTTTGTTTGTCAAAAAATTAATGAGTGGCAAATAGAGTTCATTAATTTCTGAATTTGTTAAGTTATCATTTAAACTGATAATTTCTTCTAAATTTAAATGACTTGTATCCATATCTAATTTAAAATTTGTGTTTTGCCATTCTTCTTTTGTGAATTTCATAATGAGTTCCTTTACTTAAGAATTTTTCACTTTTTACAGTACTCGTATAGGGTAACATAAATAGTCATGAAAGTGCTTTATTAATTTTGAAAAATTCTTATATAAGGTAAGACATTTAAAATTCTGCTATGACAAGTTTGTCTTCAAGGACTTGGTTTACAAAGTTTACGGTTGCTTCTCTTGATATAGGGTTATGTCCGAGCTTTTTATTGTTGTATAATATGAACTTTATGTTTGAACTGTTTATTTCGTATTTATCTAAGAAACTACAAAATGGATCGAAATGTCTAGTCATATCAGTCTCACATAATCTGTTTTGTATGTAGTAAATTTTAGGTACATATTTTTGTTTGCGGAATAAGCTTGTGATCGATAGTCTAAGTGCGTATTGTTTTTTGATGTAATCACGTGAACGATTGGGAAATATTTTGTTGTATAGTTTTTCAACGTTCACTTTATCGTAGCGATCTACGTAACATTGTGGATTGTTCACTACAGCAGTCGTGCCTTTATGTAATGTTGCTAAATACATAGACATAAAGCCACCTGCAGATGAACCACAATAGACGACATTTTGAGGTTCTATTTGAAGTGCTTGCGTGACTTGTTGCGCAATCTCAGAATAGTCTTTTAAGAAATGACGTTCTTCTCTTCCAACACCCCAACCTATACGTAATTGTTTATAATGAACAGTTCTGTCATCTATATAAAGACAATTCGCATTGAAATCTTCATGCCATTTACTTCTCATAAAGACAGGCGGTTTACTTTTAGACGGATCAATCGCGCCATTCGAAAATACAACTAATTTATGATTATCTTCTTTAAGATTTAATTTGATATAGATGTCTAAATCATCTTTCATGATTTTCACAACTTGATGATTATGCGCCCATAAAAGGTCGTTGTTCAAATCTTCGTAATTTAATGTTTCCATGATGTGAAACACTCCTAATGGTTAATATTCATTACAAATACTTAATATAAAATTCAATATAACAAAGTACTCTAGCAATTAACAATTATATAGTGGAAATTTACAAAAACTTAACAAAAAAGAGGCTAGGCATCATGCCCAACCTCTTTTTAAAGGGATTAGATATTGAATAATCTTTGGAAGAATCCTTTTTTCTTAGGTTCTTCTTCAGTTTCTGATTTGATTTCTTCTTTTACTTCTTCTTCTTTGTTTTCTGAAGGCATTGAAGTTTCGTCTACTGTCGTTTCTGGTGCTTTTTCTTCAGTAGATGCTGCCGCTTTTTCAGTAGTTTCTTCTTTAGTTGTAGTTGCATCTTCTTCTTTAGATTCTACCGCTTTATCAGTAGCAGTTTCTGGTTTAACAGCAGTTTCTTTATCTTCTGATTTCACTTCAGCTTGTGTTTCTGATTTAGCTGGCTCTTCAGCTACAGCAACTTTTGTTTCTTCTTTTTCTTCTTGTTTGTTCGTTTCAACTGATTCACTAGAAGTCTTATCTTCTGAAACTACTTTAGAACTTTGTGGTTGTTCAGCTTGTTTCGCTTCAACTTTAGTATCATTCTCTTGAGCAGTATCCTCTGATTGTTGAGGTGCTTGTAATGCTAAAGTTTGTTCTAGTTTCTGTTGTTGAATATGTACTTGTTGCAACATTTCACCAAGCATTTGTCTTTCTCTACGCATATGTTGAACTTCTAATCTTAATTCTTCAATTAAATGTTGTAGTTCAGGTGTTTGATTAGCAGGTTCGTCTTTAACAAGAACTTGTAAAAAGTCTTTCTCTTGTTCAAGTGTTTCGAATGCTTGGTCATAACTATTAGTTTCTTTAACCTTTTCCGCTATTTCTTGGAAAAGTTCAATATCTTCTTCTTGGAAGTCTGTCGCTTCTCTTCCACGATATTCTGTCTTAGAAAGTTGATATCCTCTGTCTTCTAAGTGCTGTACAATTTTTCTAACTTGCTTTTCACTAAGACCTACTTTAGTTGCGAATTCTTTAGTTAACATATTATAAATCATCCTTTATTTGACAGTAATTTAATAGGTAGGGTTGTCTGTCGGCAGACAACCGTCACACTTCCCTTTATACATTACATGTAAATAACAGAAAGTTCAAGTATTTATTGTATTAATTGTGAAAAGTATTATATGCAAAAAAGAAATATGTTATTATTTAGGAAATTAGAACAATGAAAATTAATATTGGAGCTGTTAGATATGTCTAATAATACTGAGAAAAAAGCTTTTAAACCAATTTGGATTATTGTTAGTTTTGTTGTATTAATTGGAATATTGTTATTACCAACTTCAAATGATTTACCTGTTATGGCAAAATGTGCGCTAGCGATTTTAGCTTTTGCAGTTATTATGTGGGTAACAGAAGCCGTAAGTTATCCTGTATCAGCGGTCATGATTGTTGGCCTGATCGTTGTACTAATTGGATTTAGTCCAGTTCAAAATTTAGGAGATGCGTTAGGCAATCCGTCAGCAAATGGAAAAGCTTTAGAAGGGGATGCGTTACTAGGTACAGGCAATGCATTACAAATGGCTTTAAGCGGATTTTCAGGGTCTGCAGTGGCACTCGTTGCAGCAGCATTATTCTTAGCTACAGCGATGCAAGTAACCAATCTACATAAACGGTTAGCATTACAAGTACTTTCTATTGTAGGAAACAAAACAAATCGAATTGTTATTGGTGCAATTGTCGTTTCTATTATTTTAGCATTCTTTGTACCTTCAGCTACAGCAAGAGCAGGTGCTGTTGTACCCATATTATTAGGTATGATTGCTGCATTTAATACATCTAAGAACAGTAAATTAGCAGCATTATTGATTATTACTGCCGTGCATGCCGTCTCAATATGGAATATAGGTATTAAGACTGCCGCCGCTCAAAATATCGTTGCGATAGGATTTATTAATAAATCAATGGGACAAGATGTGTCTTGGGGTGAGTGGTTCTTATATGCAGCACCATGGGCGATTATCATGTCAGTCGTCTTATACTTTGTGATGATTACTGTCATTAAACCTGAGGAGAAAGAAATAGAAGGTGGAAATGAATTAGTTAAAGCACAATTAAAAGAATTAGGATCAGTTTCAGCAAGAGAGTGGCGACTCATTACGATTTCTGTCTTATTATTATTTTTCTGGTCTACCGAAAAAGTGATCCATCCTATTGATTCATCTTCTATAACAATCATCGCATTAGCAATTATGTTAACACCTAAAATCGGTGTCTTTACTTGGGAAGATGTTGAGAAGAAAATTCCGTGGGGTACAGTTATCGTATTTGGAATTGGTATCTCATTAGGAACAGTATTGTTGGAAACAACAGCGGCACAATGGTTAAGTGATAAAACATTTGGATTGATGGGACTTAATCATATGCCACTAATCGCAACCATTGCACTCATTTCAATATTTAATATTTTAATACATTTAGGATTTGCGAGTGCAACGAGTTTATCTTCAGCCTTAATCCCTGTGTTTATAGCCTTAACACAAACATTAAATCTAGGAGATCAATCAATCGGATTTGTACTTATACAACAATTCGTGATTAGTTTTGGTTTCTTATTGCCAGTTAGTTCACCACAAAATATGCTGGCTTACGGTACAGAAACATTTACCGTTAAAGACTTTATTAAAACAGGTGTACCACTCACAGTTATTGGATACTTATTAATTATCTTGTTCAGCATGACATATTGGAAGTGGATAGGATTGATATAAAGGAGGTTTAAACAGGCTGCTGAGATAAGAAATCATTGAAGTCGTGGCTTAATGTCAGAGTAAAGCCAAGAGATCATCCAAATCCATCCGAACTACATAAAAAAGCCGTTCAATTCCCAAAAAATTGAACGGCTTCTTCTTTTCTCTATTTAAATTAATTGTCCAATAAATACGGCGATGATGATAATTGGAAGTACAAATTTAACTAAGAAATACCATGTATTCACAAAGAGTCTTCCTTTTTTAGTATCGCTCATATTTAATTCTTTCATAATGATTTCTTTATTGAATATATGACCAACGAAGATGGTTACGCCTAATGCACCTATTGGCATTAAGATATTCGCGACTAAGTAATCCATATTATCGAAGAATGTTCCGACACCGAATGTAAAGTCCTGGAGTAATCCGTTTGAAAGTGCTGATGGTATCCCGAATATAAAGACTAATATACCAATGATATATGACCATTTCTTTCTATTATCATTATTATTTTTAGTAATATTTGAGATGTTCAATTCTAATAACGAAATTGAAGATGTAATGGCTGCGAATAAAAATAATATTAAAAATAGTAAATAGAACAATTGACCGACAAACATTTGATCAAATACTTGTGGAAGGACGATAAATAATAATCCTGGTCCTTGGTTAGGTTCTAATCCAAATGCGAAAATAGCTGGGAAGATGGCTAACCCGGCTGCTATTGATACAGCTATGTTCATCCACACAATAGCATTCGCACTTTTGACGATATTTGTTTTACGGTCTAAATATGAAGCGTATGTCATCATACCGCATGTTCCAAGTGATAATGCGAAGAACGATTGACCTAGGGCATATAGTATACCTTCAGCACTTAAATCTGAAACTTTTGGTTGTAGGAAATATTGAATTCCGTCTAAAGCACCGTCTAAAGTGATTGACCTAATAATGACAATTACAAATGATATAAATAAAAGTGGCATCATGACTTTTGAAGCTTTCTCGATACCTTTTTCTACACCTTTACTGACAATGACTACAGTGAACAGTATAAAGGCAAACTGACTCGCTAATGAATAGAATGGGTTAGATATATAATCATTAAAGATATTGCCGTAATTATGTGATTGCGTTAATCCAAAGCTGTCTAAAAGAGTACGTATAATATATAAAATGATCCAACCACCGATAACACTATAGAAAGAAAATAGTACAAAGACTGTTAGATTTCCAAGCCATCCTACTAAATTCCAAGATGATTTACCGGATACTTTTTTGAAGATGTTAGTAGAATATGTTCTACCATAACGTCCCAATACAAAATCACTTAAAAGTAGTGGTAAGCCGACAAGCAATGTGAAAATAATAAATATTAGTAAAAATGCGCCACCACCGTATGTTCCAGCCATGTATGGGAATTTCCATACAGCACCAATTCCTATAGCTGACCCGGCACTTGCTAGAACGAAGCCGATATTGGACGACCATTGAGATAAATTTTTCATATATATTCCTTCTTTTAATTTGATATTCACTTTAAAGCGGTAAAGCTTTTAAGTAAAAAAATAAAACTCACAGCAATGAATTTTACACTATATTTTGGGATAATGCAATATTAAAAAATATCGGCAACATAAGTTAGTTGCCGATAGGGTATTATAATTAATAGAACGAATAAAAACCTTATTCGCCGATTGAACCGTTACTTTCATCATTCCAAGCGATGATTCTATCTACTGGTAATCTACTAGAATCATGTGGTGGTTTAACACCTTTACCAATAGCGATTAAATGAGCTGGTACATATCTAGAAGTATCAATGTTTAATGCTTCTAATACAGCTGTTTTATCGAATCCACCGATAGGGTTTGTATCATAACCGTGATCAGTCGCAATAAGCATTAATTGCATAGAAGCTAAGTTAGCATCCATTAAACCTTGTGCATTAAAGTAACTTTCATCAGCACTGCTAATTAAATTTGAGATTGTTTCAATAAAGTAATCTTTTGAATTTTCATCCATATAGCCAAGTTCAACGTTCTTCTCGTAAATATCGCTCACATATTCAGCGTGTTTTAAATCTGCAAGTACAAGAATAATCGCACTTGATGAATGTAATTGTCTTTGGTTGAACTGTACAAGATGGTCTAATTTTTGTTTTGTTTCTTCAGAATCGATGATAACAAAGCGCCATGGTTGTAGGTTGATTGATGAAGGTGCTTTAGTAGCAAGTGCTATCATTTCTTTCATTTCTTCTCTTGGAATTTTGAAGTTTGAATCGAACTCTTTAACTGATTTTCTTTTATTAATAATTTCAGTTAATGAAAGCTTTGAGTGTGTCATTTTATTTCTCCTTTTAGTATGATGTCATTATAATGCACCAATTAACTAAAAAAATAAAATGATTAGCTTACGAATTAAATTTTTTTAGGAGGGATTGTCATTGGAATCGAAAATATTAATATCAGAACTGGATAAACCGATTTTTCTAGCGGGTATGGCTGGAGGTATTACAACACCTGATTTAGTGGCTTCAGTTTGTAATGAAGGCGGCTTTGGACAAATTGGTGCTGGATATATGACACCTGATGCTTTAGCTAAAGATATAGACCAAATTAGACAAATGACTTCTGAACCGTTTGGCGTCAATTTATTTGTGCCAGAGTATCCGGCTATTGATCAAGAAAAAGTTAATTTTATGAATAAAATATTACATCCCATAACTGAAAAATTAAACAGTAAACAAATACAAGATGTTTCAATAGATGTGAATTTTGAGGACATGTTAAACGTGATTATAGATAAACATGTTAAATATGTAAGCTTTACATTTGGTAAGCCTTCAGAAAGTCTCGTTCGCACATTACATGGCCATCATATTAACGTAATAGGAACTGCAACAGATTTAAATGAAGCTCAAGCTTTGGAATCCATTGGTATTGATGCGATAGTGATTCAAGGTAGTGAAGCGGGTGGTCATAGAGGTTCATTTGAACAATCATTGCCAGAAAATCGTCTTACAACTGAGCAATTGTTTAATCAAACGTATCCTTTGATTAACGTTCCATTAATAGTAGCGGGCGGTATCACGACACCAGAATTAGCGAAAAGTTATATTCAAAAAGGTGCTCATGCAGTTCAACTTGGGACAGCATTCTTAACAACACATGAAAGTGGTGCGCCAGATGTACATAAAGCGCATATATTAAAAGCACATCCTGATGATATTATATTAACGAATACGTTTAGTGGGCGTTATGCAAATGGTATTATAAATCCGTTTATACAGTATATGGAACAATTTAAAGATGATATTTGTCCGTATCCGATTCAAAATATATTAACACAACCTTTAAGAGGGCAGTCTAAAAAGTTAAAGAATCCAGATTATATGAATTTATGGTGTGGTACAAATCCAGCAGGCGCTAAAGATGAAAGTGTCCGTGCATTAATGGAAAGGTATCATAAAGTAATAAAAAGCTGACATCGCAATCGATGTCAGCTTTTCTAACTTATAAATCCATAGATTCTAATAATTCGTATACAAATTCTCGATCGTTTTCATTTCCGTGTATGTACTTGTTGATGTAACAAGAACGAATACTCGGTGAGATAACGTCTTTTTGAAGCGGCAAGTATTGCTTAATATATAAATCTAAAGGTGTAGGTGCTAATGATTTTTGTGGATTTGGTTGTATATAAGGGATGTCTTGTTGAACTTCATAACCATGTCTATTAAAGAAGTTCTTACGCAGAATCGCTTCTTCTTTACCACTGTTGTTTTCGTATGATTCTTCTCCAAACGATTCCAACATAATCATGTTAGCATCTCTTCCATGAACATCTTGAGCATGTTTATGAAGTTCTGCTTCAATTCTTTCCAACGTTTGTCCGCCAACACGCTGATTGCGGTATTCAGGATGCGTCATTAAATAAATAATAAAAGCTGAATTTGTTGTAGGTTCATAATGACCTGTAGACAAACTTACGACCGTGTCATCAATTAAACCAACTAAAAATATATAATGTTTCTTTATGTACTCAGATGTAAGCGAATGGATGAAGACATGACGGTCTTCTCGCACCTCTGCCTTGAAAATATCTTCATACATTTCTAATGCTTTTTTGAATAATGGATCATCGATAGATGTGACAACTTCAAAATTCATAGTTATGAACCCCTCATAATCAATATTTTATAATATTATAACATAAGATTTTAATAGTAGTACTATCGTATTGAGGAAATAAAAAGAGAGACCAGGACATGACACTATGTCCCAGCCTCTTAAGTTATTATATTGTCTTATTTAGGATTATCATCTGTAGGGTTAGTGATATCTGCTTCTTCATGTCTCACTTTTTCAGAAACATGTTCAGTATCTTGAACTTTATTTTTCTTAATGACGATTTCTTCAGATACGACATTTTCTTTGTCTACTTTTACACGTTCGTCATGTAATGGAATGTGTACGGAATCATCATCATTTGCGTTAAAGTCTTCGTCTACTTTCTCATTAACCGGTCTACGTTCGATGGTTACTTCTTCACGTTCAACAGGTACATCAAACTCTTGTTCTTCTTCAACAACATGTTTATCAACAGAAGCTTCTCCTGTTTCAACATTCTCTTTGTCTACATTTAGACGTTCTTCATGAAGTTGAACAGATTCTTCATCTACGTTGTTATTTTGTGTTTCATTATTGTAAGATGTTTCACCTACATTATTATCTTGTGTGTCGTTGTTGTATGACTGCTCAGAAGTGTGAACATTTGTATCTTGTTCATCTTGGCTAGTAGAGAAGTTAGATTCACGTGTTGTTGTTTCATCTGATGTTGGTGGTTCAACACTTTCATTTGGGTTATCGTAGTTTAAGCTAGAACGTTCTATTTCTACGTCGTCATCATGCACTCTTGAGAATGATGATTCATCTTCTCTTGTTAAATCTTGTTGATCTTTAACATTATCTGTTTCACCATATTGAGCAGTCGTATTTGTCGTTTCACGATTATTTAAGTCTTCTAAGTCTCTTTCATTATCGCTAGAGTAGACTCTTCTATCGTCCTGTACGTCATCTTCTGTTTCTTGTTGTTCTCTATGTTCATTTGCATATCCAGCTGCGCCAAGAGCAGAAGCACCTGCTAAATTAGCTGAAGTTGATGTTTTTTGATGGTCGATGTTTGAATCATCCACATCATCATGCGCTACATCTTCTTCATTAATATTATTGCCATATCGATTTGTATTTACATCTCGGTCCGTTTCAGCTTCGTTATCGAATGATGGTGCATCTGTTTTTTCTGTATCTGCATTATCCACATCTTGAGTTAGATCATTTTCAGATACTTCATCTTGCTGATTAAATTCTTCTTCTCTTTCAGCTTTATCAAAATCAGAAGTTTCATTCACATCTTCCTCTTGATCTGAAGATGAATGCGCAGCAGCAGCACCAGCGCCCGCAGCACCTGCACCTGCACCTAATCCAGCACCAGCAGCTGTACCTTTAGATACACCACTATCTTCGCTCTCTTCACTAGAAAATGGTTTTGTATTATCGTAATGCTCATTTCCTGTTTGAGAGTCTTTAGGATGATCTGAATCATAGTTTTCAGTATCACTTATATTGTCATTATCAACATATAATAGTATTTTTCCGTTATTAAGTTCTTGTTTATAGCTATCTAATTCTTCTTCTGGAACATTTAAACTAGATAATACACGTTCTTCAGCACTTTCACCTGAGAATAGTGCAGTAATTTTGTCGCTAAATGAACCTCTAGAGTTCTTCACTTTAACATCCGTGTAGTCTAAAGAGTTATCATCTAACTTGTCTTCGGAAATAACTTGTAAGTCACTTTCTCCGACACCTTCTTCTTTCAATTGATCAATACGTTGCAGTAAATCACTTTCGTTACTAAACTTTTCTATTTTACCCATACTAAAACCTCCATAAATTTGTAATGTGTAAAAATCTTATCAACAGTGATTATTCTCTAGGTGTTTAAATACTTAATAAATATTGTCTACGTTAATACAATATAATTCTCAAATACCCTTATGGAGGAGCATCAAACAATATTCAATCAACTTTCTAATTATTTAGATTTTTCAGTTTATTTAAAACCTCTTAAAATAGCGCTAACATAAGGTTTTGCCTATTGTAAAAATACTGATATTTTGTTATTATCAATGAATAATTTATTACTAAAAACTCATATAATCTGAAGAATATGGCTTTGGAAGTTTCTACCGTGTTGCCTTAAACGACACGACTATGAGTAAATGAATAACACTGGAATCAGACTATCCAAAATGGTGTGGTTTTATATTATTTTTTACTCATCTTACCTATTTTTTAGGATTAAGGTGTGTTTTTTTTAATCTAAATGAGGAGGCGAGTAGTGTGAGGACACTACAAGATAGGGTTAAAGAAGATGGTGTAGTCATCGATGAAAAGATTCTTAAGGTTGATTCATTTTTAAATCACCAAATTGATGCAAAGTTAATGTATGAAGTTGGTCAAGTTATTACGGAACATTTTAAAGACAAGAAAATCACGAAAGTACTTACGATTGAAGCGTCAGGTATCGCACCTGCAATTATGGCATCTTTACATTTAGACGTGCCATGTTTATTTGCGAAAAAAGCAAAACCATCTACAATGACATCTGAATTTTATCAAACAGATATTCACTCATTTACTAAAAATACAACGAGTACAGTGGTTATTGCGAAACAATTTTTAAATGAAGACGATCATGTATTAATTATTGATGACTTTTTAGCGAATGGCGAAGCATCATTAGGATTACATCGTTTAGTTCAAGCAGCAAACGCAACAACATCTGGAATTGGAATTGTTATAGAAAAAAGTTTCCAACCGGGCAGAGAGAAGTTGGAATCTGAAGGATTAGAAGTCTTATCTCTATGCCAAGTTGCTTCATTATTAGGAAATACAGTCAAACTGGTAGGAGAATAACATGAAAAATTTCATCTTAAGTGTTCAACATTTACTTGCTATGTATGCGGGTGCCATAATGGTACCTATTATCGTCGGATCTGCTTTAAAATTCACACCTGAAGAAGTGGCTTACTTAGTCGCTATTGATATCTTTATGTGTGGTGTAGCAACATTTTTACAAGTATATAAAGGAATAGGAATTGGACTGCCGGTAGTCTTAGGATGTACATTTACAGCTGTAGCACCAATGATTCTAGTTGGTAACACACACGGTATCGGTGTGCTGTACGGTTCTATATTTCTTTCAGGGATTATTGTAGTCTTAATTTCTCCATTTTTCTCATATTTAGTAAAATTATTTCCACCTGTTGTTACAGGAAGTGTTGTTACAATAATCGGTATTACGTTAATGCCAGTTGCCATGAATTATTTAGCAGGTGGTCAAGGTGAAAAGAACTACGGAGACAGTAAAAATATATTCTTAGGTTTATTTACATTAGTGATCATCTTATTAATACAAAGATTATCTAAAGGGTTCATTAAATCTATAGCGATATTACTCGGTTTATTAATAGGTACAACCGTCGCTTCCTTCTATGGATTAGTGGATACATCGAATTTAAAAACTTCGAATTGGTTGGAACTACCTAGACCATTTAGATTTAGCGGGTTTGAATTTGAATTTGGTACAACGATTGTCTTTGTCATTATTGCAATCGTTAGTTTGATTGAATCAACAGGCGTGTACCATGCTTTAAGTGAAATTACGAAACAACCTATATCAAGAAAAGACTTATCAAAAGGTTATAGAGCTGAAGGAATTGCGATTATAATTGGTTCAATCTTTAATGCATTTCCTTACACAGCTTATTCTCAAAACGTCGGGCTAGTTTCATTATCTGGCGCTAAAAAGAATCAAATCATGTATATGATGGTTGCATTATTAATCGTTTGTGGCTCAATACCTAAACTCGGTGCATTGGCAAGCATGATTCCATTTCCAGTATTAGGTGGTGCGATGATTGCGATGTTTGGAATGGTTATGGCATACGGTGTGAAAATGCTTGGTGGCATAGACTTTAACAAACAAAACAATTTACTCGTGATTGCCGTATCGGTCGGGATTGGTGCAGGTATTACAGCAGTACCTCAAGCGCTTGAAACATTTGGAGAAGAATATGCTTGGTTAACACAAAACGGTATCGTATTAGGTACTTTCTCAGCTATTATATTAAATTTATGTTTTAATGGATTAAACAATCAACAAAACAGTGAAAATGTGAAATAATAAATATGAAAATAAATTAGTGGAGGTTATATTCATGTGGGAAAACAAATTTCAAAAAGAAGGCTTAACGTTCGATGATGTATTATTAGTACCAGCAAAATCAGAGGTATTACCAAGTGATGTAGACTTAAGCGTATCTCTTTCAAAAAATATTAAGTTAAATATTCCAATCATTTCAGCTGGTATGGATACAGTTACTGAAGCTAAAATGGCGATTGCTATGGCAAGACAAGGTGGCTTAGGTGTTATTCATAAGAACATGTCTATAGAACATCAAGCAGATGAAGTACAAAAAGTTAAACGTTCAGAAAATGGCGTTATTACAAACCCATTCTTCTTAACACCTGATGAGCAAGTGTACGCAGCAGAAGCATTGATGAGTAAATACCGTATTTCTGGTGTTCCAATCGTTAATAACGAAGAAGATATGGAACTTATCGGTATTATTACAAACCGTGACTTAAGATTTATCGAAAACTTCTCAATTAAAATTTCTGATGTTATGACTAAAGAAGATTTAGTAACAGCACCAGTTGGCACAACGTTAGAACAAGCAGAAGAAATTTTACAAAAATATAAAATCGAAAAACTTCCATTAATTTCTGAAGAGGGTAAACTTAAAGGATTAATTACAATTAAAGATATTGAAAAAGTAATCGAATTCCCTTATGCGGCAAAAGACAGCGAAGGACGTCTTCTTGTTGCAGCGGCATTAGGTATTGCTAAAGATACACCAATTCGTGCTCAAAAATTAGTAGAAGCAGGCGCAGATGCACTTGTTATTGATACTGCACATGGTCACTCTAAAGGTGTCTTAGATGTCGTTAAACACATTAGTGAATCATACCCAGAAGTTACAATTATCGCAGGTAACGTTGCTACAGGTGAAGGTACTAAAGCATTGTTTGAAGCAGGAGCAGACGTCGTTAAAGTTGGTATTGGACCAGGTTCAATCTGTACAACTCGTGTTGTTGCAGGTGTAGGTGTACCTCAAATTACAGCTATTTATGATTGTGCAACAGAAGCACGTAATTATGGTAAAGCAATTATTGCTGACGGTGGTATTAAATTCTCTGGTGATATCGCGAAAGCTTTAGCAGCTGGCGGAAATGCAGTTATGTTAGGTAGCTTACTTGCTGGTACAGAAGAAAGCCCTGGACAAACAGAAATCTTCCAAGGTCGTCAATATAAAGTTTATCGTGGTATGGGATCACTTGGTGCAATGGAACAAGGTTCTAAAGACCGTTACTTCCAAGAAGACACTGCAGCTAAGAAATTTGTACCAGAAGGCATTGAAGGTAGAATTGACTTTAAAGGCCCATTACAAGATACAATTTATCAATTAATTGGCGGTATTAAGAGCGGTATGGGTTACACAGGATCAGCTAACCTAGAACAATTAAGAGAAGAAGCTCAGTTTATTAGAATGACTGGCGCAGGCCTTAAAGAATCACATCCACATGATGTTCAAATTACTAAAGAAGCACCAAACTACTCATTTTAATTAAAGGAGAACTACAATTATGGAAATGGCTTTTGAACAAGAGTTAATTCTTGTATTGGATTTTGGTAGTCAATATAACCAATTGATTACACGTCGTATAAGAGAAATGGGCGTATACAGTGAGTTACACGATCATGAAATCTCAATCGAAGAAATTAAAAAAATGAATCCTAAAGGTATTATACTTTCAGGTGGACCAAATTCAGTATACGAAGAAGGATCATTCACAGTTGATCCTGAAATCTTTGAATTAGGTATTCCTGTTTTAGGTATTTGTTATGGTATGCAATTAATGACTAAATTATTAGGTGGTTCTGTAGAAAGAGCTAACGAACGTGAATACGGTAAAGCAACATTAAACGTTAAATCAGATGACGAGTTATTCTTCAGCTTACCTAATAGTCAAACAGTTTGGATGAGTCACAGTGACAAAGTAATCGATATTCCTGAGAACTTTGAAATCATTGCAGACAGCCCAAGTTGTCAAAATGCAGCAATTGAAGATAAATCAAGAAAATTATACGGTGTACAATTCCATCCAGAAGTAAGACATACTGAATACGGAAATGACTTATTAAGAAACTTCATTCGTCGTGTCTGTGAATGTACAGGAAACTGGACTATGGAGAACTTTGTTGAAATCGAAGTAGAAAAAATTAGAGAACAAGTTGGCGATCGTAAAGTATTATGTGCGATGAGTGGTGGAGTTGATTCATCAGTTGTAGCAGTATTACTTCATAAAGCAATTGGCGATCAATTAACTTGTATCTTCGTAGACCATGGATTGCTTAGAAAAGGTGAAGGCGACATGGTAATGGAGAACTTTGGTGAAGGCTTCAATATGAACATCATTAGAGTAGATGCCAAAGATCGTTTCATGAGTAAATTAGCTGGCGTTTCAGATCCTGAGAAAAAACGTAAAATTATCGGTAATGAATTTGTATACGTATTTGATGACGAAGCATCAAAATTAGAAGGCGTTGATTTCCTTGCACAAGGTACGCTTTATACAGATATCATTGAATCAGGTACAAAGACTGCACAAACAATTAAATCACACCATAACGTAGGTGGATTACCAGAAGACATGCAGTTCCAATTAATCGAACCAATTAATACACTATTTAAAGACGAAGTACGTGCACTAGGAATCGAATTAGGCATACCAGAACATTTAGTATGGCGCCAACCATTCCCAGGCCCAGGTTTAGGTATTCGTGTATTAGGTGAAATTACTGAAGAAAAATTAGAAATCGTAAGAGAATCAGACGCAATTCTAAGAGAAGTCGTGCGTGAAGAAGGTCTAGAAAGAGACATTTGGCAATACTTCACAGTATTACCAGATATCCGTTCAGTAGGTGTTATGGGAGACTACCGTACATATGACTACACAGTCGGCGTACGCGCAGTAACATCAATAGACGGCATGACAAGTGACTTCGCAAGAATTGACTGGGAAGTCTTACAAAAAGTATCAAGTCGTATCGTAAACGAAGTAGACCACGTAAACAGAGTGGTCTATGACATTACATCTAAGCCCCCAAGCACAATCGAGTGGGAATAGAATTATAAAAAGCAAGAAACCCTTTAACCACAACGGTTAGAGGGTTCTTTTTGTACTTATAAAATTAAAAAATGGGCAGGAAATGGGCGAAGTGTAAGAAAAATTAAATTATGGAAATAAAAAAGGGCTATGTGTAATAACACATAGCGCTTCTTTTTTTTGCTATAACAAGACGAAAATACAAGCGTCTTGCAGAACTTTTAATAGAGTTCTCTTAATGAATTGATAATATCAATCATTTTTATAATTGTCAATCATTTTGTTAATACCATTTATTACGACACTAAGGTTAGTATAACTACTGTAGTAAGAATTACGATTTAATCTCATTTTGAAATCTACCATTTGTTTATATCTATTTTCCCTTATACCCTTACTACAATATAATTGATGGGTATAAAACGTTGCGAAAATATCTCTAAGAGGCTTGTATTGTACCTGTTTATACGTCAATTTATAAGAGGTTTGACCTTTGTCTGTTAAATATCTATTAGTTTTATCAAATTTTGGAGTACCAAGGTTTGCAATAATCGGCTGACTATGAGCGCTCATATTTCTAACGGTCTTAACGTGAGAAAGAAGATTTTTTGCACATTTTAATTGATTATCGTTAGTGTGTGTTTGATAAAATATAACAAATTCAACAAATTGATTGTAACTCATCAATTCCAGGCACACCCATATTGGTGGATTATTATAATAGTTTTTAAATTCCTTCTTTGGTGTTACTACTGTACTATACTTACCACTTGAATTTTTTTTTCTTTTTTTGGAGATTACATTCCTAAATGTTCTATTTTTTTCTGAATCATTTTTGTAAAATTGAGTCATTATATTATACCCATCTTCACATGGATCATTTGCTACTTTGTCTAATATGTATACTTTTAAGCTATGTTCGATATCTAAGCACATATGTATTAACAAATAGCGTAGTTGCATATCTATAGAAGCTAAATCTTTTAAATAAGCAAATTCAATATTGTAACGTCCGTTTACTTTGGGAAAATTTTTTCTAAAATATCCAAGTTTAAAAAAATAACTATATTTTGATAGACTATCTTTTGCTACTTTTTCATTATCTATATTAAAACGAATACCTAATTTTTTCATTTTACTAACCATTTGATTTTTAGTTAACATCTGTTTTTTATTCAATTTTATATTCGCCCCTCCTTAATAACTAACCGCTTCTAATTTACTCATCATGTCTTTATCCATCTGTTCTGTCACATGACTGTATATTTGTAATGTTGTTTTGTGATCTGTATGCCCCACGCGTTCCATAATTGCTTTAAGAGATACACCTAACTGACTTAACAATGATATATGGCTATGTCTAAGTGTATGAGTAGTAACATGCTTAGTGATGATTTGTTTACCGTCTGTGTCCTTAATACTTTCTACTGCTAATTTAATATTGCGGTTTACAGATGATAGAGCCATAGGGTTACCATAATGATTAGTAAATATAAACCCTCTATCGTTGTAATTGCTATCCCACTGCTTAGCTTTCTTAATCTCTAGCATGGCTTTACGCAATATATCCATACTTCTAGTAGTAAGCGATATTGTTCTATATGACGCTTCTGTCTTTGTAGTATCTTTTACACCATGACCGCTTCCATCTGCTTCATCTATCCAGTGTATTGTACCGTCTATTTCTAAAGTAGATTTATCAAAGTCTATATTATTTGGTTGTATTGCTAAACATTCACCAATACGCATACCGTTTAGAGCCATAAACTCAACGATATAAGCAGTCATAATAAATGATAGCTTCATGTATCCAGTACGCTTAGAAGTGGCTATATCGTTTAATTTATCCACAATTAATTGTATTTCTGACATCTCTAAATAGTTTTCACGCTTAGCCTTTATTTCATCTCTAGTTTTAGCTTGTTTAGGTATTACTACATCTTCTAAGTACGATATATCATCAAGTTTATATTTCTTTTGTGTATGCTTCATGATATTTCTAACAATACTCATAGCGTCTTTAATTACTTTGTGGCTTAGATTGTCATTAGAAGCGGAAGTTATGAAGTCCTGGAAGGTTTCAGTAGTCATATTCTTGACTAGTATATCTTTACTGATATTACGCTTAATATGTTCAACTTTGTAATACTTAGTTGATATAGTCGATTGTTTAGATCCCGATATAATTTTATAGTTACTAAACCACTCATCACAAGCCTGGTGGAATGTTAAAGTTTTAAGTGTTGAAGGTGTTTTGTCATTTAGTTTAGCTTGTATCTTCTCATTTAAACGCTTTTCCGCTTCTTTTTGTGAGGGCTTAGTGTTCTTATTCATTACAACACTAGTACGCTTCCACTTGTCTGTTAAAGGGTCTTTATACTTCTCTATGAAGCGGTATTTAGTTATACCATTCTTATCCTGGAACGCTTCACACCACATATGTTAGTCCTCCTTAGAAAAACTTAAATTCATCATTAATTAAATTGATATGCATATCTTTAACTAATTGATGATTTGAAATAATAAAAGGGTTATCATTCGGTTTAAAATAACTTAATAAAAATTTTCTGTATTGATCAATCAAGTCGTTATAAATCATTTTTTTAAATTGTTTTGGAATTTTATTAAATTGTTCTACAAAGTTTTCTTTATCTTCTACTGAATAAAATACAATTTCAATATCTATATGTTTTTCTTGATAATCATCTTCCATAAAATCAGGTGTAGGAAAGTTAGATAATACATTAGAAGTATCAATTTTAATTTGAGTATCAAATGAATAAGAATTTTCTCTTTCTTTAATATCAATTAATAAATCACAATTAAACTTGGGTTGTAACAAGTATTCTTTACTATATATCTCAACCAATTCTATTTTTTCATCTTCTAAAAAAGTAAGTTCTATGTCTACAGGTATATATTCAAAAAAATCACAAGGAGTAATATTTAAGAATTTGCATATTTTATTAATGGTATTCAGTTGTAACATTTCACTGTTATTAGAAGCCGTATTTGTAATAGTATTTCTTGATATACCAGTTTCTTTAGACAATCGAACGACTTTAATATCTCTTTCAAACATTATTTCTGCAAGTCTATTTCTTATCATTTGTATTTTTACCTCCAATAAATTTGTTCTTTAGCTATCCTAATAGTCTTACATAATCAAGGAAAAGTCAACAAATGCACAAGAAACTTGTCGCTTTTTATTTTATATGATATAACTATATATAACAAATGCACAAGAAAGTTAGCATTAGATAAGGAGGTAGGACATTGAATATAAAAAGCAAAACTATCAAATTGAAAGTTGAATTATTAAAGAATGGGTTATCTATTGTGGATTTATCCAAGAAAGTTAGTATAGATCCGTCCTATTCTAATCAGATAGTAAACGGTAAACGTAACCCAAGCCCAAAACTTGCTAAACGTATAGCGGAAACTTTAGGTGTTGAAATTACTGATATTTTTACAATTGAAATAAATAAGGAGGCTAACTAATGAAAACAGAAATATGGAACGGTCATAATATCCGCTTCATTGTAGTTAATTCTGAATGGTGGGCGGTAGCTAAAGACGTAACAGAAGCTTTAGGACTGAAACAACACTCAAAGGCTTTATATGGTCTACATAAAGATGGGGTTACTACTAGTAAGGTCATAGACAAAATGGGGCGTACTCAAACTGTGAATGTGATTAATGAAATCAATATCTATAATTTAGTATTTAAAAGCAGAAAACCGGAAGCGGAATCATTTAAGCAATGGATATTTGAAGTTATTAAAGAGTTACGCCATAACAACGGTTTAGAAGGCTTCCAGGTGTTCAGAATGTTAGACAAAGAACATCAAAAAGAAGCCATGAAACGCTTGTATGAAGCCCTTAGAAGTGATGATAAAGAAGCGGTAAAGTACAACAGTATCAAAGCTAATTCAATCACTAATAAAGCTATAAGTATCATGTATGGACTTCCTAAGATGATAAGTAAAGAAGATATGACACCGGACATGTTACAGGATAGACAGAAATTACTTGATGAAGTAACCAACTTAATGATTATGAATGAAAAATATAAATTGAACTTATCTATTTCAAAGACAATTTACGATAGTATTCTTAATCAAGTTAAAACCGCATAAGGAGGTACAAGAAATGATATTAATACTTAAGTTATTTATGTATTGCTTCATATCCGTGTGTATTAGCGACACATTCAGCAGTGATATAAGTACTCAATACATGATCATATATTTTTGTATGTTAGTCTTTTTCACGATTGAAGCATATAAAAAATACAATGGAGGTGCATTAAATGACTAATGTAATTGAACTACCGACACCACACCCTAGCAATACAGTATTAAAAGATGAGCAAGTAGCACCGGTAAAGATGATTTATTGCAAGATAAGTACACTACCTAAGCTATTCAATGTAAGTAAAGCTACATGTTACCGCTTCATTAAAGAAGCCGAGGAAATGCCGGAATTTAAAGGACGTATATGTGTTGATGTATCCGCAACAATGACACTGGTACATATTGATACATTTGTAGAGTTTTTAAGAAGTAAGCATAAAAATATTTGTAGGAGGATAACAACATGCAAGAAGTAAATAACATGATTGAGTTTAGCAAAATGGTAATGTTTTCAGATGTCACAACTGAATTAGAAGCGGTTAAGCAGTTTATTAAAACAACAGATAACATAAGAATGTATCAAGAAAAAACAATAGAAAGCGATTTGACTATAAAAGAAATATATTTAGCGATTGAAGAAATATGTAAGGTAATAAGCTTCATAGTACCTAAAGAGATGAACAATACAAATAAAGGCATGGAAATAGAACGTATTAATGCCACATATAACATAGGTAGGGTACTTTCTATGATTAATACGGAATTAAGCAATTATATATCAATGAATGACTTATGGGAGGAAGAATAAAATGGTAAATGAAGATGTAAAAGTTATGATTGAACAATTAAAAATGAAATTAAATGCTTTAAACCACCATGAACATAATCACTTAGAAAGTATTGAAACTTCATTAGGTACAACATGGTGCCAACAAAACAGATTAGCATATGAATACATGAAGGAAGTTAACCAAGATTTATATATATCGACTACATTAATAAGTGATATTCAAAAAGATATAGAGCGTTTAGATGAAGAAATTAATAAACAAAAAGCCTAGTTACATAATCAACCGACCAAAGCAGTTATGTAACTAAGCCCACAAAAAGTAGGACTATTTTATATAGTCCTTACTTGTATTTTAACAGAAAGGGAAAGCCCTTTACATTAATTATAACATGATAAGGGCGTATCTAATCATGGACAATACAACTTTTACAGTAAATCACTATGACAATTTAAATGCACAATCATATAGAGGTAGTGAAGCGTTAACCTTTGATGAGTTAGTGAACTACCTTAACTATAAAACTGTATCAAATAACAAGTATGAGGGCGGTCTATTCCTTCTAGGTGAGATGTCCGACCATCACCGCAAGAATGACAATATTATTAATAAGCATTGCTTAGTAATAGATTATGATGATCTACCGCCTGGAACTGATTTACCACAACTAGTAAAGGATAAGTTTAAGGCTAGTTATATACTATTTTCAACACATAATCACACGATAGATAACCCTAGATTAAGGTTAGTTATTCCGTTGTCGCTACCGCTTCACAATGATTACTATAGCCTAGCGATTGAAGAAGTAGATAAGGTGTTAGGCGTAACGTGTGACCAAAGTAGTAAAACGATAAGCCAGGCACAAGCAAGACAGGTACTTAAAACAGACACATCACCCAGAGTATTTGAGTACAGCAAGACAACACTACTCAATACCGATACATTAATTAAAGCGATTGAACACAATGCACCAAAGAATGATTTTAACTTTACAGTTAAACCGCCCAAACGTGATGTAAGTTGGTGGTCTGAAATATGTTATGGCGTTGGTGAAGGACAGCGTAACAGTAGTTTGGCTAGTATTACAGGCCTATTGTTATATCGTGGTGTACCGATAGAAGCGGTTACGGGTCTGTTATGGTGTTGGAACCAGTGTAATGATGAAGTGATGAGTAATGAAGAATTTCAAAAGACGTTAGATAGCATAATAAAGAAACACATCAATGGAGGAGGAAAGATAATCACTTATGACAAAAAAGCAGAAACCGACTGAATTAATAGAGTTTGCTAGTGAAATCAGAAAAGAACATAATACAAAAATTATAAAGTTTGAAAAAGGTACATCAGATTTTTTTGATGGCGGAACGTTCTTACATGATGAGTTTGCCCAATATATGCTACAACGTTATAAATTTACTATATTAGACGGTGACGCACTACATTACTTTGAAGATACACACTATGTGTATGTAGATATGAATAAGTTTAGAAGGATATTAGTAGATGAACTACCGATAATAAAAGAAAACCAACGTAAAGAAGTATTTTATAGTTTAATGGCTAGAGCAAAACAGGGTCATAGATCTAGCCCACGTTATATAGCTATGAAAAATGGTGTATTTGACGTTGAAACTATGCAATTAGATAAAAACCATAGTAACTATGTCATAACAAACTATGTAAACATTACTTATGATAAGGAAGCCTATAGCAAAGATTTAAACCGCTTCTTAAATGAAATATCTAATCATGATAAGGATATTAGGAAGCTACTAGAGGAAAGTGTAGGCTATGGCTTATATGCCAGTACGTTCATGCAAAAGTGTTTTATCTTGTACGCACCAGGAAGCAACGGGAAGTCCACATGGTTTAGTTTGCTATATCAATTCTTTGGTGATGATAACATAACGCCACTAAGCCTACAGGACACGCAACATGAATTTAAGTTGTTTGGTCTGCTTAATAAGATGGTGGCAATCGGTGACGATATTTCTGCTACACGCATAGAAGAAGCAGAAAACTTTAAGAAGTTAGTTACAGGTGACCCGATATATTGTAATCGAAAATATCAAGATCCATTACCACTAAAGAATTACGCCACATTGATGTATTCGAGTAACCAGTTACCTAATATTAAAGACACAACACATGGACTATATAGACGTTTAATCATTATTCCATTTATGAATACATTCAGCAAAGAGAAAGGCAATTTAGATTTATCCATAGTTGAGAAGTTAGATAATCATATAGTACGCTCACATCTATTTAATTTAGCCATACAAGGCTTACAAAGAGTTATGGAACATAAGCAGTTTACAGAGCCGGAAGCGGTCAAGAAAGCATTACAGGACTATCAAAAAGAAAATAACATAGTAGTAGAGTTTGTAGAAGATATAGGTATCAATAAAGTAGTTGACCAGGATAAGACGGAAGTATTTGAACATTTTAAATGGTGGCTAGAACGTAATGGTCTTAAAAGTAAATCAGCTAAGTACCTTACTAATGAACTCAATAAAGTATATGGCTTAGAAGTGAAACAATCATCTAAGCGTGTGAATGGAATACCGACGCCTTATAGAAAATACACAAAACCTTAAAAAAGACGAATACATGTTATACATTACGAATACGTTTTAGCGTTGATATAACAGGCTTTTAATGACTTTGTATAACCACATAACAACTTATCGGATAGAAACTATTATTTATATATAAGTATTAAGTAAATATATAAAGGTTTTTGAAGAAAAAGACGTTATTACGTTATACAAATGCTATAAACCATTGATATGAAAGGTTTAAAACGTATTCCACTTGTTTAATGTGTATAACCACATAAGCAGAATACAGTTAGAAAGGTGATATACATGGAAAATGTACAAATAAAGATATTTGAACGTGAAAGAGTAGAAACAAAGCCATACTATAACCCTATATTTAATATGACTGAATCAAAACGATATGAAAACAAACAGGAATACCAGGAGCGTGTAAACCGCTTCTTGATGGATCATACTATCTATAGTATTACACCTATGGTTGATGGTGATTTTGATGAGGGAAGCGGTGGCTTTACTAGTAAAATTCTAGTGTGCTATAAAGCACCTGGAAGCGAAGCATAGGAATATATAAGACTTTAATACACATATGCATGTATTAAGGTCTTATTTACTAGTCAAAAATGTGCATTACTAAAAACCACTTCAACCGTTGATATTACTGTATTTCTTTAATTTATCAATGCAAATAAATGCTAATTTTCGGGGAGTTTTTAACGATAGTATTTCACAAAGAAAACCTACATTTCTCAATATATTTAGGTGTTTCCACTTATATAAGAAAAAAGGAGGGATAACATGGCTTATACAGGTCAAAGGAAATGGTACACCAAAGAATTACTAGAAATATGTATAGATGATATGGAAGTGACAGGTGAAAAGTTTACAGGTGTTCAAAAGAAAGGGCTTGATTTTACTAATTTTAAAATTCCGTGCTATGTAGAAGGTGTAAAGGTTGGATATGGTATTAGATACTTCTTTAGGTGTTATAAATGCGGTGAGCGTATTTCAAAAATTTATACAATGCCAAACCCGACTAAAGATAATATTACAGGTTGTAGGCATTGCCTGGAACTCAATTACATATCACAACAGGCAACTAAAACACAGATGGACTATGAAGCACACCTATTATATAGATACGGTAGAATGTTAGATCCTAATTTTAAATTAGATACAATCACACATACGCCATGTCCTTGGAAACCTAAAAACATGCATTATAAAACGTATGAGAAAATAAAGAGCAAATATGAAATGGCACAATTAAAGGCACAAAAAAATTTATAGCAATGGTAGGAACATTGCTTAAAAGAACAGGGAATTAATTGTTAAATTAATAAGTAAAAAATCTTATTTAAAATAGTTTACCAATATAAATGTTATTATTCGTAATTTTGTTTTTTATAAGTTGTTAGTAAATAGTATTCAACATTAATAATAGGTATATTCTTTTATGTATATTTGTTATAATCATTTCTATAGCTGAAATAATACTAAATATATGTAATTTTTAAGGAGGGATAGTCATGCTAGTGTTCATTATGCGTAATGTAGATAAATTATCTACTGTTTTATACAAACAAAAAAACAGTGATTACGCAGATAAATAAATAATATAAATGAATTAAATGACAATTCGTGTTAAGGTCCAAGGGCAATTAAAATTACATATAAATTATTAAGCTATCTATTTGTTTATCGATGTAATCACTATCGGAGTGATTACATGAATCAAAATATTAAGTTTACTCAAAATTTTATTACAAACGAAAAATTATTATCTAATATAATGAAACAAATAAATATAGATGAGAATGACATAATTTATGAGGTTGGAACTGGTAAAGGTCATCTGACCTCTAAATTAGCAGAAAAATGTAAGCATGTTTATTCAATAGAGTTAGATAAAAAATTATATGAACTTTCTTCGAATAAGTTACAAGATAATAGTAGAGTTACTCTAATCAATCAAGATATTTTACAATTCAATTATCCGTATAGAAAAAAATATAAGATAGTTGGTAACATACCATTCAATATAAGTACTCAAATCGTGAAAGATGCAGTATTTAGAAGCCAAGCTTCTGAGATGTATTTTATTGTAGAAGAAGGTTTCTACAAAAGAATGATAGATACTCGTAGAACTCTAAGTTTGCAACTACAAACACAGGTTTATATACAACAATTGTTACCTATACCTGCTGGAAGTTTTCACCCAAAGCCAAAAGTAAATTGTATTTTAATAAAACTTACAAGACACATATCAGATATAAAAGATAAACATAAGAAAAAATATGAGTTTTTTATATCAAAGTGGGTTAATAAAGAGTATTCAAAATTATTCACTAAAAATCAGTATCATCAAGCATTGAAACATGCAAGGATAAAAGACCTTAATAAAATAAGTTATGAACAAGTATTATCAGTTTTTGAAAGTTATATATTATTCAATCCACGAAAATAAGTGTAATAATTGAGCCCTCCTAGTATTGAAATAGGTGGGCTTTTTATATAAATTATAGTATAAAGTGATTATTCTATAAATTTTCAAAGGTAATATTATTAAATTAACACAAGTGCATATTATAATGGGCAGAAAATGGGCAGATTTATAAAACAATGGGCAACCCCTGGAAACGTAAATTAAAAAAGTAATCGCTTCAAAGCCTTGATATAAGGGTTTTTGAAACTCTGAGGAAATTCTAAAATAGCAGTTAGCGATTGAGTGGGAGTAAGATAATTAAACACCCCTTTAGCCTTAATGGTTAAAGGGGTGTTTATATTTTTATAAAGCATTTCATATGTTTGTAATTTTTATTTTTGATATATTGGAATATATAGACAAGGAGGCGTTATGAATGTTCGTTGCACAAGCAATTTTTTCTACTAAAGATGAGGCATCTAAGGCTATATTAGATAAAAAAGCTAGTCATGCTAAACAAGATTTTGAAGGCTTTGAGGGCTTTATTGATGCACAAGTTTGGAAGTCTGAAACGGGAAGCAAGTTAGAGTACGCGATTATTTCTAAATGGAATGATAAGAAAGATTTTCAAGCTTGGATTTCTAGACCTTCTCATGTTGAAGAGCATAAAAATATGAGTAAAGAAAAGAAAGAAAACGAAGAAGCGAAAGTTTCAAAAATCGAAAAGCAAATTAAAAAATACGAACTTGTAGATTAATAAGTAAGTTATTTTAATGAGCTTTATAAAATAAAAATCACGAGTGATTTTAGGTGGATGTACCTTTAGTCACTCGTGGTTTTTTGTAGAAGTTATTCTTATTTCTGTAAAATTTTGTATAATAAAAGAGAACTTAAGTATATATAAATACATTCCTAAGTTATAATTTGAAACGTTTATTAGGAGGGAGTGGCGATTAAAAAGTTACTAGTATTATTATGTATATTTATCGTAGTTGTGATCTGTGTGATGTTGTTTACATCAAATGGAAGAGATAGTAATCGTGATGTTCGGAATTTCACTTCTAAAAATGGAACAGAAGGTGAATATTTAATTTATCCTGTTAAGGACGCTAAGGGAATATTAGTGTGGTTACATGGTGATGGTGCTTATGAGTTTCATCATCCTGATTCAGAAGTCTATTTAGCTGGGAAAGATGGCATCCGTCAAGTTGCTAAAGAAAAAGGGTTAACTTTAGTTGTACCGAAGTCTGTTAACGATGAAGAGCAATGGTGGAAGAATGGAGAAGCCAATGTGCAATATTTAGTTGAATTGATTGATTCTTTACCAAATCATGAAAAATTATGGATAGGTAGCTTTTCAGGTGGTGCAGAAACAACAGCATATTGGGTGCTGGAAAAATTACCAGAATTAAATGTTCAATCTGGTGGCGCTATATTGTTTGGAGGAGGAGGTTCTCCAAAGAAAGAAGGGATTACCACTCATATAGAAAAGTCACAACATGTTAAAGGATCATTCCCGTTAACATGGATTGTTGGCGAAAATGATCACGTAGGTGGAAAAACTGAAGATGACCCATTTGATGCTTTTGTTACAAGTAAAGGAGGGGAAGCATTTTACGCTCAAGAAGGCTGGGAAACAAAGAGGGTTGTCTTAAAACATTACAGTCACGTATTGGCAAATGGAGAAGTCGGACTGTATGGGAAATATTTAAGAGAATATATTGATTGAAAATTACCAATTCATATTAAATATTTATTAGTTTCTAGAGTTTATATATAACTAAAGCTGTATTACTTAAAATTAATATTATGAATTTTTAGGTTTATTTGAATTTACCATCTTAATTTTAATTTATTTATGCTAAAATTATATATAAATATATATAAGGAGTGTTTAATATGAATTGTCCTAAATGTGGTTCACCTGTTATGCAAGATGACAGATTCTGTGGCGAATGTGGTGAAAAGTTAATTCAATCTAATGGGAACACAACTGCAGTAGAATCAACTAATCATGAAAAAGTTGAGAAGTTTAAAAGTTCATTAAATACATATAAGAATGAAACCTTAAATGAGAGTAAAGGTTTCTTTAAAAATATTTTCACGAATTTAGATCAAGAAGTCTCAAGTGCACACACATATAGTTATAAGTTTATAGCTTCTTTAGTAGGCGCGGGTATTCTATTACTGTTAATTTTCTTGTTAATTATAGTACCTGCAGATATAAGCTTTTTTGGACCATCTAAATCAAGCATTGTTTTCAGTGTGTTATTTTCAATCATTTTCAGTTTAGCACTATTGTTTGGTATAACTTTAGGTATTGTTAAACTGTTGAATACAAATATTGGCGTGCATAAAGTATTATCAGACTTTGTTTCATTTAATTTATTTTCAACGGGATTCTTCTTTGTTGGATTATTATTTGCACTCATTAAAGTACCAAGTTTCGCAGCGATATTAATTTTGTTAAGTATTTTATTATTTGTAGTATCTCCTATCTACTTAATGACGAAATATAGTAACCAATTCAACTTCCGTTTTCAAGTGGTGTACGGCATTCTTATTTACTTTGTTGTTGCATCGATTATATTACGCATATTAGTAGAAAAATCAATTTCGGATTCTCTAGATATAGTCAATTCGTTATTAACTGATTACTAGGAGGTAAAGTATGAAATATTGTAAAAATTGCGGGAATAAACTTTCTGAAGGACAAAAGGTATGTACACAATGTGGTACGCCTGTAGCTCAAGAAAATCAAGCGAATCAGAATGTTGAACATAAGAAAATGAATAAAAAACCACTGATTATTATTGCAATTGTAGCATTACTGTTATTGCTAATATTTGCAGTTTATAAAGTTGTCGAATCACAACTATCCCCTGTTAATGATGCTGAAGAAATTGCTTCAGATATTAAAAAAGGAAATACTAAATCTTTAAAAAATCATTTGAAATTTAATAACCGTGATTTAAGCCAAACAGAAAGTAAAGCTTTTTATGATTATGTAGTTGAAGCGGATAGTTCTGATAGATTTGCTGATGAGGTTGAAAGCCAAGTGAAAGATATGAATCAAAGTGATGCTGAAAGTACTACTATAAGTGCTGGAGAACAGCCTGTCATTCAAGTTAAGAAAAATGGTAAGAAATATGGCGTCTTTGATAACTATGAATTTGAAGTTGTAAAAGAAAGTGTTTCAATACAATCAGATTCAGATAGTACAATTACGTATGACTACAATGGTAAAAAGAAAAACATCAAATTATCTAAAGATAACGATAAAGTATTTGCAACATTGCCAATAGGTAATTACCATTTAGATGCTACTAAAGCGATAGATGATAAGAAATTTAAAGGTGAAGTTATTGTTAACATGGTAGATTCATCAGAAGTAGTAGAGAATTTCAAACAGAAAAATGTTAAAGTAAATATCGACTCAGAGTATAGTTATGGAGATGAAGATATAGATATTTATATTAATGGAAAGAAACAAGGTACTTATCAAACATATGATGAAACAACATATGGCCCGTTCTTACCAGATGAAAAAGTAGCAATATATGCACAAACTAAAGTAAATGATAAAGTATTTAAAACAAATACTGTTAATGCCACAAAAGCCGATGAAGGTGAAGATGAAATAACGGTTGATCTTTCATTTGATGATGATGCAATCAAAGATTATAAAGAAAATGAAGAATTAAAAGATGATGTACAAACATTTATGGAAGATTATATAGACGCATTAAATGAAGCATATGAGGAAGAAGACTATATGTATGTATCAAGTTATATTAAGAGCAGTTCAGATACAGCAGATCATATAGAAAATGTTGTTGAAGAAGGCGGTAGTACAGAGTTCTCTACACCTAAAGTGACAAAGTATGATAAAAAAGGTGACACAATTACAATTGAAGTAGAAAAGAAAGATCAAAATGGTAAAAGTATTAAATCTAAATACGTATTAGATTATGATTCAACATTCTCTGAGTTTAAAATTAAAGATTATACAGATATCTAATTTAATCAATATAGTTTAGGATCTAAGGCATTAGAATATGTCTTAGATCCTTATTTGTGTAATTAAAACCATACGCTATGCGTATGGTACAGTATGGTTTCACCGTTGTATTAAAAAATGCATCTCTACATGCTAGAATAA
>NZ_JAJNIR010000007.1:0-94523 GCF_022385935.1 Mammaliicoccus sp. J-M41
AAATTAAAAGGCTTATCTCCCAAAAATTACAGGAGACAAACCTTTGAAATAATATACTAATTAAGGTTTAGATTTTTGGGTTCAGTACAGAGATGGTCCAAGTCGTAGCTTAACTCCTGACTTAAGCCAAGAGATCCTCCAAATCGTATCCTCGCACTTATAAACCTAAGAAATCCTACTCTTCACATTTAAACCACACACTATATACCTCTCATCTCTCACATCTCACACAACCTCCTTCATCAAACAAATTCTTTAACGCTTTAAATCAATACCATTTTATCATTTCATTCTATTTGAAAATGTTCTATAATAGAGGCAATGAATTTTATAGGAGGATCATAATGACGATTAATTTAAAAAGTGCAAAATCACCTTGGTCTAGTTTAGATGGTGTGGATCAATTATCTCTTCATCCTATTAAAGAAGCATTTAATAAAGAAGTCATGATTCCGGGTAGTAAGAGTGTAACGAATCGTGCTTTTATTTTAGCTGGTTTTAGTAAGGGTACATCTAAATTATCTGGATATTTAAAGAGTGATGACACATACTGGTGTATGGAAACAATTAAAAAACTAGGTGCTACTGTTGAAGCTGTAGGTGATGAACTTCATATTACAGGTATTAATCGTTCAGAGTTACCTGAGAAACAACAAGTATTTATTGGTTCTGCTGGTACGACTGCTCGATTTTTACCAGGTATTTTAGGGACTCAAGAGAAAAGTGAAATCACAATTACTTCAACTGAACAACTTGCTGGCAGACCTCACAAGACTTTACACGATGCGTTAAAACAATTAGGTGTTCAATTAACGTATCTTGAAAAAGATGGTCAGTTACCTGTAACTATAAAAGGTACACCGGAAACGGGCGGAAAAGTTTCAATTGCTGGTAATCAATCAAGTCAATTTATAAGTGGTTTATTAATGGCGGCACCTTTATTTAACAAACCAACTGAAATAGAACTTACGACTAAGATAGTTCAAAGCGCTTATGTGGATATTACAATTGAAATGATGAAACAATTTGGCATACATGTAGATATATCAGATGATTATACACATATGAAAGTAGAACAAGGTGAGTATGAAGCAGCTACTTTACCATTAGAAGCTGATTTATCTACAGCATGCTATTTCATGGCATTAGCAGCACTTAATAAGTCTACGATTAAAATTAATCATTTAAATATGGAAAGTCATCAACCTGATTTAGAAGTTGTCGATATTCTTGAAAAAATGGGCGCAACTGTTGAAAAAGGTCCTGATTATGTTGTGATTTCTGGTCCTGAACAATTAAAAGGGAACTTAACAATTGATATGAATGCTTGCTCAGATCAAGCTTTAACAATTGGCAGTTTAGCTGTATTTGCTGATGGTCCAATTACTATTACAGGTGTAGAACATATACGTCATCATGAATGTAATCGTGTATCGGCATTAACAGAAAGTTTAACAAAATTAGGTATTGAAGTTACTGAACATCAAGATGGTTGGACTATCACACCGGGTGATGTAAAGGCAGCAACTTTAGATACTTATGATGATCACCGTGTTGCAATGTCATTAAGTTTAATGGGTACTAAAGTTGATGGGATTAAATTATTAGATCCTTCATGTGTATCAAAGACTTGCCCAACATATTTTGAAATGTTAGCATCGTTAGGTATATCGGTTGAGTATCATTAATGAAAACTTGAGTGCATATTGTAAATATGCTATAATGCTACTGTTATAATAGACAGGAGGACCGAGTCCATGCATACATTTTTAATCGTCTTATTAATCATCGTTTGTATTGCATTGATTACCGTCGTATTACTTCAAGAAGGTAAAAGTACTGGTTTATCTGGTGCAATTAGTGGCGGAGCAGAACAATTATTTGGAAAACAAAAACAACGTGGAATAGATTTAATTTTACACAGAGTTACAATTATTTTAGCAATTTTATTTTTCTTATTAATGTTAGCAATTACTTACTTCAAAATGTAGTGGTCCGACTGTATTGTCGGACTTTTTTATTTATATACAAGTGAAAAAACGATACAATAGAACTAGATTATGTTAAAGGATGGTCATTCATGAGAATTCAATTACCTAAACCTTTCTTTTTTGAAGAAGGAAAAAGAGCAGTATTACTTTTACATGGATTTACAGGTAATTCATCAGATGTTAGACAATTAGGACGGTACTTACAGAAAAAAGGGTATACATCATATGCTCCGCATTATGAAGGTCATGGTAGACCACCTGAAGAAATTTTGGAATCAAGTCCATATGTATGGTTTAAAGACTGTTTAGATGCATATGATTTTTTAGAAGAAAAAGGATATACTGAAATAGCAGTAGCTGGATTATCACTAGGTGGCGTATTTAGTTTAAAATTAAGTTTAAACAGAGATGTAAAAGGTATTGTAACAATGTGCTCACCTATGTATATAAAAACTGAAGGCACGATGTTTGAAGGTGTATTAGATTATGCTAGAGAATTTAAAAAATATGAAGGCAAAACACCTGAACAAATTGAAGAAGAAATGAAACATTTTCATCCTACGAATACTTTGAAAGATTTACAAGAAACCATTCAAGGTGTGAGAGATCAAGTAGACGAAGTATTTGATCCATTGTTTGTTGTACAAGGTAGACTAGATGAAATGATTAACCCTGATTCAGCTAATATTATTTATAATGAATCATCTTCTGATGACAAAAATATTAAATGGTATGAAGAATCTGGTCATGTTATAACAATCGGACAAGAAAAAGAACAAGTATTTGAAGACGTATATCAATTCTTAGAATCATTAGATTGGTCCGAGTAACACACACACATAATATAAACGAGAAAGGAGGCCCACTATGAATCTAAGAGAAGAAGTTGAAGAAATCATCAATGATAAAGAATACAGTCCTATGACCGTAAGTGAATTTCAAGATGCGATAGGACTTAGTAATGCTGATTCATTTAAAGAATTAATTAAAGTTCTAGTTGATTTAGAACAAAAGGGTCAACTAGAAAGAACAAAAACGGATAGATATAAGAAGAAAAGTAACAAATCAGACCTTGTAAAAGGTACTTTAAGTCAACACAAAAAAGGATTTGCCTTTTTAAGACCGGAAGATGACACAATAGAAGACATCTTTATCCCACCTAATCAAATTAACAAAGCGATGGATGGCGATGAAGTATTAGTAGAAGTTGTGCCATCTCGTGGAGATCATAAAGGTAAGATTGAAGGTAGAGTTAAAGCAATTACGACACGTAATATTACGCAAGTAGTTGGTACTTATACAGAAGCGAAACATTTCGGTTTCGTGTTACCCGATGATAAACGTATTACACAAGATATCTTTATTCCTAAAGGTAAAAATCTTGGTGCAATTGAAGGTCATAAAGTATTAGTAGAAATTACAGTGTATGCTGATGGTACGCATAACCCAGAAGGTCATGTTAAAGCGATTCTAGGTCATAAGAATGATCCAGGTGTTGATATTTTATCTATCATATATCAACATGGTATTAATATTGAATTTCCTGACAATGTTATTCAAGAAGCTGAAAATGTACCAGATCAAATCAGTCCAGACGAAATTAAAGGTAGAAGAGATTTAAGAGACGAACTTACCATCACGATAGATGGTGCAGATGCGAAAGATTTAGATGATGCTGTCTCTGTAAAAGCTTTAGACAATGGTTTAACAGAGCTTACAGTTAGTATTGCTGATGTCAGCTACTATGTAACAGAAAATAGTGAGTTAGACAAAGAAGCATATGACAGAGCGACAAGTGTATATCTAGTAGATAGAGTAATCCCTATGATTCCGCATAGATTAAGTAATGGTATTTGTTCATTAAACCCTCATGAAGATAGATTAACATTGAGTTGTAGAGTGGAAATAGATCAACAAGGTGAAGTCATCAGACATGATATTTTTGAAAGTGTTATTCATTCAGATTATAGAATGACATATTCAGATGTAAATGCCATTATTGAAAATGACGATCAAGAAATTCGTGAAAAGTATTCAGAAATTACACCAATGCTTGATTTAGCACAACAACTATCAAAACAATTAATCGCTAAACGTAAAAGACGTGGGGAAATTGATTTTGATATTAAAGAAGCGCAAGTATTAGTAGATGAAGATGGTATACCTACAGACATTAAAGTGAGAGAAAGAAATGATGCAGAGCGTTTAATCGAAAGCTTTATGTTATCTGCGAACGAAACGATTGCTGAACACTTTAGTAAACTCGAAGTGCCATTTATCTATCGTGTACATGAGAATCCAAAAGCAGAAAGATTAAACCAATTCTTTGAATTTATTTCAAACTTTGGACTTGCTGTTAAAGGTTCAAGTGAAGACATACACCCTGCAACATTACAGAAAATTGTAGAAGAAGTAGCTGGACAGAAAGAAGAAATGGTTATTTCTACTTTAATGTTAAGAAGTATGCAACAAGCTAGATATAGTGAAGATAATTTAGGTCACTTTGGCTTGTCAGCAGATTACTATACACATTTCACATCTCCAATCAGAAGATATCCTGACTTAATTGTGCATAGATTAATTCGTAAATATTTAATTGAAAAATCTATGAACAGTAAACAAATTAGACATTGGGAAGAAATGTTGCCAGACATCGCTGACCATACATCTAAACGTGAGCGAAGAGCAATTGACGCTGAACGTGATACAGATGATTTGAAGAAGTCAGAGTATATGATTCAACACGTTGGAGAAGTGTTTACAGGTATTATCAGTTCAGTAGCGAACTTTGGTATGTTTGTAGAGCTAGAGAACACAATTGAAGGTATGGTGCATATCTCTAACTTAACAGATGACTATTACAACTTTGATGAGCGTAATATGGCCATTATAGGTGAGCGCCAAGCTAAAGTATTTAGAATTGGTGACAAAGTCGAAGTTAAAGTAATTAATGTTAACGTTGATGAGCGTATGATTGATTTTCAAATTGTTGGTATGCCAATAGCTGAAAAGAATAGAGAACGCTTAGCAAGAGAAAAAACTATCAAAGCTAAAAAACGTGGAACAGCTAAAGAACAAGATAAACCTAATAAGCATAAAAAGGGTAGAGCTAAAGGTAAACAAGGCGGCAATCAAGGTAAACAAGGTAAGAAAGATAAAAAGCCTTATTACAAAGCAAAAGCTGTGAAAAACAAAGCAAGACGAAAGAAAAAATAGAAAGTAGGTGATGGATGTGCCAAAAGTTCAAAGTAAACCACTAGCACAAAATCGTAAAGCTAGCCATGATTACACAATAGAAGATACGGTTGAAGCGGGTATTGTACTTCAAGGTACTGAAATCAAATCCATTCGCCGAGGTAGTGCAAACTTAAAAGATTCATATGCGCGTGTATTTAATGGAGAAATGTATGTATATAACATGCATATCGCGCCATATGAAGAAGGTAACCGATTTAATCATGATCCACTGAGAAACCGTAAATTACTTTTAAAAAGAAAAGAAATAGATAAACTCTTTGGTATTACAAGAGAAAAAGGGTATGCATTAATCCCACTTAAACTCTACATTAAAAACGGTTACTGTAAAGTTCTTTTAGGTGTAGCTAAAGGTAAACGTGACTATGATAAGCGACATGCATTAAAAGCAAAAGAAGCAAAACGTGACGTTGAAAGAGCAATGAAACAACGATATTAAGCAATTTGTATTGAAAAATCAATCAAAAATTGTTAAGATTAAATATACTTCTGTTAAAAGGAAGTATATTTCTTATTGAGGGGACGTTACGGATTCGACAGGGGTCCCCGAGCTTATGAAGCGTGTCGGAGGGTTGTCTTCGTTATCAACACAACAGTTATAATAACTGGCAAACAAGATAATTTAGCAGTAGCTGCGTAATAGCACTCTGCATCACCTAACCGCATCGCCTATGTGCCGTTAACGTGATTCAACTTAAGTAGGATACGCTCGTCACTGCCGTTTGAAGTCTGACGAGAAGAGATTAATCAAGCTAGCATTGTCTTCGGGTGTCAGTCCCCTGAGACAACGCGAAACCTTAACGACTAGACTACACACGTAGAAACATTTGTATCAGGATCTCTGGACGCGGGTTCAACTCCCGCCGTCTCCATTATATAGCCTATAACCCTTGTTGATATGCTCCCTGTTAAGGAAACACTTAAATAGTGAAAACTTAGCAGGGAGTTTTACTATGACTAGAAATATTAAAATAGATATAAATACATTATTAGAAGCTTTTGATTTATATGAACAAGGCTATAGCTTCTTAAATGTTATGAAAATGTTGTCATTGAATACAAATCATAGATTATTAAGTGAAAAATACCAGAGGTATAAATTATATGGAGTTAATGGATTGTTACCTAAAACAAAAAATAACTCGTATCCGTCATCTTTTAAATAACAAATTATTAATGAGTATTTTGAAAAGGGAATATTGCCTGTACAGTTGGCTATTAAATACAATATCCCCTCAGATCGCACTGTTCGAAATTGGATAAAACGTTATACTATGGGAAAAGAGAACAAAACATATTCTCCAAAACCCGAGGTGTATACGATGAAAGCAAGGAAAACAAATTTAGAAGAACGCATTGAAATAGTTAAAGATTACATAGAAAGTAATAGTGATTATAAAACAATCGCTGATAAGTACTCAGTAACTTATGGTCAAGTTTATAATTGGGTGAAAAATATAAAAATCATAGTAATGCTGGTTTAGAAGATGGACGAGGCAAAGGGAAACCTCAATCTATAATGACAGAAGATGAAATAAAAGATGCTGAAATTAAAGCATTAAAAGAACGAAATAAATATTTAGAAATGGAGAATGAGGTTTTAAAAAAGCGGAGAGAATTCGAAAGAGAGATGATGAATCAAAAAGTAAACAAATCGCGTCATACAAAACGATCAAAGCGCTAAAAAATAAATATCCAATTAAATGGTTATGTAGTGTTTTAGGAATAAATAGATCAAGTTATTATAAATGGACAAACAGAAAACCATCTAAGAGAGAGATTGAAAATAATACATTAATGGAAGATATCAACGATATCTATCATCAATATCAAGGTATTTATGGTTATAGACGCATTTATATTTATATCCGTCTTAAATTAAATAAACATGTTAATCATAAGCGTGTTTATAGATTAATGAAACAATTAAAATTAAAAGCTATTATACGTCGTAAAGCCAAGCGATATAAACTTTTTACTCCTGAAGTAACTGCGCAAAATATTTTAAGCAGATCATTTAATGAAAGTAAGAAGAATAAGAAATGGTTAACCGATGTGACTGAATACAAATTAAAAAATGGTAATAAAATATACTTAAGTGCGATTTATGATTTGGGTAGTAAAACAATTTTAAGTTATGAATTGAGTAGTTCAAATAATAACCAATTAGTATTTAATACGCTTGAAAAAGCAGTTAAACAAGTAAAAAATACCAAGGGTATTATTTTTCATAGCGATAGAGGGTTTCAATATACTTCTAGAAGTTTCAAAGCAAAATTAAAAGAGTATAAAATGATTCAAAGTATGTCACGTGTAGGCTGTTGTATTGATAATGGGCCAATAGAATCAGTATGGGGAATGATGAAAAGTGAAATTTATAAAGGAAACAAGAACTTTTCTTTTATAAATTATGAACAGGCAGTAGATGAATTAACTAAGTATATCCATTTTTATAATACTAATAGAATTACATTAAAAATGGCCGAATCTATAGCATAGCTATGAATTCGACCAAAAATACATTTTTATTATTTAGTTGTCTACTTGACAGGGTGCGTTTCAAACTAGGTAGGGTTGTTTTTTACTTAAACCAACATGTATGTTACCATTTAAATAGACATATTAAACACAACTATACGGCGAGCCTACTCATGTAATAGAGTAGGTTATTATTTTGCATTAAAGTAGTCTTTTAATAAGCCATAAATATCAAGTTTTTATTTATACCGAATGCGCATTTTTTTGATTACTGATTTAATCGTGAGCACATTGATAATATGAAGGTTATATATATAGCGATGATAAAATTTGAATAACTAAAAAAAGTTTTAAAAAATGGTTGCATTACAATAAAAAAAATGTTATAAAATAATTGAAAGTTATCAAATGGTAATTTTAAGTAACTGGAGGTAGATATTATGTTAAAAGATAAACCAAAAACTTCTTATTACATTAACTATTCACCTCGAATTACTGAGTTAAAAAGCATTGATTTATTGTCTAGAGAATCCAATAATAATAAATTTATTGAATTTTCTTCGCCACTTACGTGGGATTCATACAAAAAAGCTATAGATATATCGAAAAATATTGAGAAAAAATAATTCAAATAATTATCATTTGATAACTCAAGCAACTTTAGGAGGTGGTGTGAAAATTAATGACACTAATTTTTCTAAACATATTCCGTGGTTGTTCGATATTATAAGTTAAGAAGTGGAGTAGTATATGACTAGAAGCGATCAAAAGGCAATTACATTTAAAATAACAACTAAGGAATATGAAAAAATCAAACAAATAGCTAAGTCTTGTCATATGTCTCCAACGGAGTTTTCAAGACACCAAGCTCTAGGTAATCAAATAACACCAACAGTGTTGGAAGTTACAGATTCAGAAAATCATGTTTCATCTCACCAATTTAATTTATTAGAAAAGGCATATGTAAAACAAAAAGCTAAAAACCTTAAAATCACTAAAGATTATCAAAAGGCTATAGAGAATATTAATAAAGATTATGAAAAAGTATCTATAATAAACCAACTGATACCATATATACAAATAGATGGAACAATTGATAATGAAGCATTAAAAAATGATAAAGATTTGTTAACTGCGTTAAGTCAATTAGATTACTGATAATAAGTGGTGATTGACCTTGTTTTTAAAAGATATTGTTGAAACTATAAATCAATATAAAGATGGTAAAATTAAAACTAATGATATATTTAAAAACGTCGAAAATGACAAACTACCTTTTTTAGATTTTTCTAAAGTTTATCAAAATGATAAAACAAATTTAAATAAGGAGTGAAGTTATATGTCAAACTTAACACCATTTAATAAAAATATTTTTGACTTTTCACCATCAAGAATATTTGATGATCATTTTAATTCGCTTTTTAAATATTTTAATACAGCTATTCCAAAAACAGATTTAAGGGAAACAAATAGCGAGTATATTGTTGATATTGATTTACCTGGTATCAATAAAGAAAATATTAATTTAACTTATGAAGACAATACACTGTACTTAAGTGCTATACAAAGTAATGAAAATGAACAAAAAGATAATAATGGGAACACTGTGTTTACAGAAAGATCAAAATCACAAATAAGTAGGTATTATCATTTACCAAATGGAGATGAGGACAATATTAAAGCAGATTTTGAGAATGGGGTACTACATGTATCAGTTCCCAAACTAAATTCTATTAACAAAAAATCTAAAATAATTGATATTCAATAAATTAATAATACTCTTTGACTAATGTGCTAACTACAAATTGAGGGAGAAATTCATATGATTGAATTTCTCTCTCTTTTAATGGAAGCTATATATTGGATTATCTAGTCTTACTTAAGTGCTATCAAACTGTAAAAAAGTCAAGAATAGTTTTCAAAAGAACTAGAAAATTTGTAAAAAACATCTATACGAATAAGTAAATTCTACAATAATTGGTGGCTATTTTTTATACTATAATTTCATTAGACGAAAGAGGTCTTAAGAACATATAACCAACTATGTTACTTGGTAATCTTTTTATTTGTATTTTGTTTATTATTGTTATAATTACCTTTGCTTAGCGAATTTATTTTTATTTTTCCAATACATTGTATATTCATCGTTTCCAGTTTCATCTTCACTTAACTCTTCAATTTTAAAGTGGTTTTTCTTATAAAAATTAACTGCTTTTTTGTTCTCTTTATATACTTTTAGAGATAGGTATTCTTTTTCTTTTTGAAGATATTGTAATAGGTTTGTTCCTATATTTTGATTTCTTTCATTCTCATCAACAAACATACCTGCTATATAATTATCAACTAAACCACAAAAACCTAAAATATTTCCATTTTTCGTATATACAACTATTTCCGCCTCTTCGAATGCATTAAGGACATCTTCGTAATTATTATGCCAATATTGGGCATCAATAAAATTATGAGTGGTTATATTGGAATTCAACCAGATTGCTCCTAGTTTATTTAGGGTGTCTTTGTCTTTTTTATCTAATTTAAATATCATTTTCTGCTCCTTTTTGATAATAAAGATTTTTGCAAGTTCATATAATTCTGGAAATTTTATGAATTAGTAGTCTCAAAAGTCATTTCATACAAGTCTTTATCATCTAAATTAACAAACTCTTCAATATTTACTCTATAGGTGATACTATTTTGTTTTTTAGATATTTGGCTATAATATCTTATATTTATATACATATTAGTTGTATAACCATTATTTTCAATTGTATCTTCAAATTCTTCAAATGCTTTTTTATTGATAGGCATTAGATAAAATTTATTACTAGGTAAAACATTAATGTGTTTTTTTTGTAATACTTCATTTTCATTTAAATAAACTGTTATATCTATATTTTTAGCAGTTCCACCGCCTAAATTTTGTAGTTTAAAAGCTGTGTTTACATAGTCAGAATCAGATTCAGTTAAATTTTTCAGTTTTAAATGATTTGTTTTTTCAATAATAATCTGATCAAAGGCTAAAAATGGTATAAAAGAAATTTTAATTTGTCTTATTTGTATCATTACTGAAATGAAATATAAAATTGCCATAATAAACGTTCCGATTGAACCTATCGCTTGTAAAATATTTAGCATAATGAACTCCCTTTATAATAATGTTAATCATCATACTACTCTATTCCTACAATACAATCCATACTCAATATTGTATTTAATAGTATTTGATAACAATGAATAGTTTAAATAGTCTACATGTTACTTATATGTATAGGCTTATTAATAACTTACTCACAACTGTTACGATTAAGTTTACCTGCATTGTTCTATTGGCTACTCAGGTCAAGGAACTATAGTAACAAATGAGTACCACAGATTATAAGGTGTCATGATAACAGGTATACCTTTATAAGAGGAGAACAAAATTCAGTGTATAAGATATTGGAGAAGGGAAACACTACACCATAACAATAGTTTAAAATTATACACATTCCAATTTTAGAAATTTTTAAATACAGATATATAACTTCACTACAAATGATTTTATTTATAAAATAGTTGTGAATCTTGATATTAGACAAAAAAACATGTTAATCATTGTGATTCTAACGCCTCGAAACACTTTTATGTGCGTAGTTATAGGCTAACTTGCCTAGAAATCGCTTTGAGTGATATATTATTCTTGAAAATTGGTGTATGATTAATATAAACAAAGGTGAGCGAATGAAGGATAAATTTAATTTAGTTTTATTAGGAATATTGGGTATATTTGCATTTATTCTATTCTTCGGTTTTGTATTAAGTAATATTGATCCGACTCAAGCAAAATGGGAAATTAATAGTTCGAGTATTTCTACGGTGAATAACACATCTAATAAATATACTGTAGAATCTTCTGATATTAAACCATAGTAGAAGATTATAAGGAAAGTACATTAGATATTTATAAGTATAGAGAACATGAAAAGAAAGATGACGGTAGTTGGGTATTTGCATTTTATACTAAAGATGATGATCTTGCAGATTCATATATAGTAGATGAAGATGTTGTAGAAGAATAAATTGAATTTGTAAATTTAATAAAAAGTGAGCAAGTTAGAGAGAGGATGGCTAATTTCTTATATAGGGTGATGTCTATGGTTATAGTTGTTACTCCTAGAAAAAACAGCATGTCGGACTATTAGCTTTTAATAATAGTATTTACTGTCATTGCTTTAGTCATGATTAAAGAAAACCAAAAAACATCACTAACTTTGACCGAGTTTGATGGTTATTTAAGCATTTATACAAAGTCACCGTCTTTTTAACATACTCACTTGGGTGATGCACAATATGTTTATCACCTTTTTCTATATAAATATTATTATATTTCATTTATGTTGTCTACTTCAAATGATAGGTTAAATATGTAGAAGAATAAATTGAATTTGTCCCCATAATAAGAAAGCTAACATTATTAGTTGAGACTTAAAAAATTAAATATAAAAAGTATATACTAATCAAGTGTAATTAGATTATAATCAAGTTAATAACATTTTACTTATATTAGGGGGAGAAATATGAAAAAGCTAATTGTTTTATTATTATCATCATTACTAGTATTAGGAGCATGTGGAGAGAAAAAAGAAGAATCAATTTTAGATCCTGCACCAAAAGATGAGAAAAAAGACAAGAAAGAAACTAAAAAAGAAGATAAAGAAAAGAATGATTCAAAAGACAAAGAAACAACTAAGGAATCAGACTCTAAAACAGAAGAAGAGTCTACTGAAGAAAATATAACTAATGAGCAAGAATCTCCAAACGAACAAGAGTCAACTAGCACAATTGATTATAATAATATAACTGATAGAAATTCATTAGTTCAAATTTTGAATGGTAATTATACTGAAGAGCAGAAAATTATTGCATACAATAGTGCAGTTTCAAATGGTGTTATCCCTCAAGGTAATGTACTTGAAGGGCCAGCATAAGCTGCGTATGAAAGTTCATTAAGAGTTGAAAGTGGACAAGAAAAATCTATTTATGACGAACAAGCTAATGAAGATGAAGAAGAAACTTATGATTATGAGAATAATGGTGTATACAGAACTCCTGAAGAACAAGCTGCACATGAAGAATGGGTAAATGGACAGGACGAATGGAATAATGCAACCGAAGCTGAAAAAGAAGAAATTATGAAACGAGACGTTGAAAAATATGGAAATGAATATGATTCAGCTGATTATGAATAATAGGTTTTCGCTAAAAACATAAAAAATAATCAGTACTAACTTTGACCCGATTTTGAAATTATTTAATAGCTCTTTATGAGGTAATCTATAGGAGGTGCTACTTTTGACAAATAAAGCATATGTTGAATTTTATATTGATTGGTATTGTATGTTTCATGACTTGTATGAATATGAAGTAAACCTCGGATCAGGCTTATATGGAGATTTTAGAAAAGAATTTCAACCATATTTTCGCATGATTCGAAATGATGGAGAGCATACTAGTTTTTTTGGTGTTAATAAAGATCAGTCAGAAGAACGGGTAAAGAAAATAAAAAGTAATACTAATCATTATTTATATGAGTTGTATCACATGTTAAAAGGCAAAAAAGTATATGATTTATTATTTGACCCAAAAGAACATTTTATTGAATTCCAAAGTAACCAACCAAGTTATTGTAATAACGTATTATATGATTTAGTAAAAGATTATTTCAATAGCGAACCTTATTATCCTTATTCTGAGATACTGAATGTACCAGTAACAGATGCAGATCAAGAAATCATTGATGCGTATAGAAAAGTTTTTGCAGGGGGAGATGTAAAGACTTATCTTTCCATAGATGAACATACAAATAGAACATATGAATTACGTATTACTTTAGATAAAGAAGAAGAGAGCCGTCAGAAAATTGAATCCTATGAAAAGGAAAATAATATTTTATTATAAATGCTTTCCCAACTCTAGATACTAGAGTAATTGAATAATAAAATGAATGTTTACGTCTAATAAAAAGTCCTAGCTATTTAATTAGCCAGGACTTTACTTATATTAAAAAAACTACTTTTGTTTTTGAAGTATGACAATTGGGATTAATATTAATGAGAGTATGCCACCCCATATAGAAAGGAATGCATAGCTACTATTTGCTACTATCATACCTGATATTGCACCTCCTGTTGCTCCGGAAAGTGCGATGAATATATCGATTTTACCTTGTATTTTTGCTCTGTTATTTGGTGTAGTGGAATTTACTATTTGGGTTGTTCCACTAATAAGTCCAAAATTCCATCCGATCCCTAATAATGAAAGTGCTATTGAAAGTGCAATAATGGAGTGTTCAGGTGCTGATGCAGCTAGTATTCCTGATGCTAATAATGTAATAGCTGATGCGATACTCATTTTTGTCACACCAATTTTATCTACTAATGTTCCAGTTATAAGTGAAGGTAAGTACATTGAACCGATGTGAATACCGATAACCATTCCGATTGATGATAACGAATGTCCATTATATTGCATATGAATAGGTGTCATTGTCATTATTGCGATCATAATCATTTGCGTTAAAATCATTACAAATGCACCAATCATAATACCTTTCTGATTGTTATTTAATGGTGAAGTAAGATCATTTTTATGATTACTTCTCATATATTTCGACACTAAATATGGGTCAGGTCTTAACATTATAAATAAAATTGTACCAGCAATAATATAGGAAGCTGCTGCGAGTATAAATGGGCCGGATAATGGTGGTAAATTGATAAGTTTTGCAAAATTACCGGTCGTTTCTGCTAAGTTAGGTCCTAATACTGCACCAAAAGTAGTCATAACCATTGTGGTACTAATTGCTTTACCTCTTTGTTTAGGTTGAGCTAAATCTGTACCTGCATATCTAGCTTGAAGATTACTTGCAGAACCTGATCCATAAATTAGTAATGATATAAATAGTAACCAAATATTTTCAGTTATAGCTGAAATAATAACGCCGATTGCGCCAAGTCCACCTAAAGCAAAGCCAAAGGATAATCCTATTCTTCTCCCATATCTTTGAGAAAATAGCCCTACTAAATATGCTGCACCAGCTGAACCAAATGTGAATAAAGCAGTGGGGATCCCTGTGTATGCATCTGTACCTAATATATCTTTAGCTATTAAAGCACCTACTGTTAAACCAGCAGCTAAACCAGCACCTCCAAACACTTGTTATAAGCTAACAATAAAGAGTATTTTTTTATAATACTTTTGACGTTCCTCTAAATTAGTGCTTAAAAGTTCTATATATTTATTATGTTTATTCATCGCTTTCCTCCTTTATTAAAAGGTTGGTGAAATATATACTTTTTTTAAAATTATATATCAATGTTAACAATTAGGATATAGATTAATTAAAAAGTATTAGGTGTATCAAAAAAAGACAAGAAAACTGTTATTAGCAGAATTCTTGTCTAGGTATAGAGTTAATTATTTCTCCAATCTATATATACTGATGGCTAAGCCGATTAAGACGGTGCCTATTGCATAGTCGAGGATGGATTTGAATTTGTGATTATTAAATAATTGTCTTATGTAGTTAAATAGAAAGCTACAGATAAAGAACCACACAAATACTGTGATGATAAATAAAGAGGATAGAATGATTATTGTCATTGATCCATCTTGTTTTGTAATAAATTGAGGTAATATACTCACATAAAATAGTATTGCTTTTGGATTAAAAATTGTACTTAAAAATCCTTGTTTATATGATGATGTCAGACTAATATTCGTCTGTATTGTAGGTTCAGTTGTAATGTGAAAAGTCTTTTTAGCGTTTAAAATGGTCTTAACGCCTAAATAAGCAATGTAAACAGAACCTAATATTTTGATAGCACTAAAAACATAATATGATGTTGTTAATATAAAAATTAATCCAAATGCTGCTAAAGCTGAATAAAAAACATGTGCACTCGATATACCTAAGCCAGCCATAATGCCATTTTTAGCATTTCCTTTTAAAGTATTATTCAATACAATGAAGAAATCTGGTCCCGGAATAATAATGATCATTAATGCAATAACTACGAAACTTAACCAATTATCCATATATGCAACACCTCTTATTGATGATTTGTTTTAAATAATATAACAAAGAAATATTAAAATAACTATACTATTTTATAATTAAGTGGTATATTCGACTGAAATTAATAATTATTTTAGGAGTATTATATGAATTTTGGTAAATATAGAGTGGATTCAACCTGGTTAAGTATGATTGTTGGAGTTGGATTTGTATCATTATTTGCACCATTTATGTGGTTTTCTGTTTTATCATTAGTATATTTCGCATACAGAAGAGGTGCTATTGAAAAAGATTAATGTTTGTAGGTAAAACTAGTTATGACAGTATGACTAGTTTTTATATTAAATTTAAAAGGAAGTTTAACAAAGAACCTAAAGTTAATAAAATTCCTAAAGCAAATATAAATATATTGAAGATACTTTTGCCTTCCCAGATAAATATGATAATGCTTATAAGTATTAGCGTAATGCCACATATTAAGTACATAGTGCCTACGTCTGATTTAACAGATTGAATGTTTTTTTGAATATCATTATTTTATCATAAACTTTTAATTAAATAGTCTTTAAACTTACGAAGTTGACATATAAATTTTTTTATTATAACATTTAAGTAGTTAATTAAATGATTAAATGATGATAAAGAAAAAGGTGTGATTTATGAAAGATATTTTTAAAGCTTTATCAGATGAAACAAGAAGAGAAATCTTAGAAATGTTAAAGGATGAAAAGATGACTGCTAGTGATATCGCAAGTCATTTCGATATGAGCCAAGCTAGTGTTTCGCAACATTTGAAAATACTTAGACTGAATGACTTAATTTATTCTGAAAGACAAGGAAAGTATATATATTATCACTTAAACTTATCTGTTTTTGAGGAAGTCATTAAATGGGTGATTCAGTTTAAAAACTAAATGAGAGGGTTTTTGAAGTGAAAGAAATATATAAACAATCTAAACTCAGTATATTTATTATTTGTATTGCTATTATTACATGGATTATAGCAATTCCGTTTCTACCTCATGATGTTCCAATGCAATATAATGCAAATGGAGAAATAAATTGGTCAGCTAATAAATTTGTAGCAGCTATTGTAATGATTGGTATTATGTTGTTTAGTTATATCATCACAAATTTAAAAATTGCTAAAGATAAAGATCAACGCAAATTTTCTAATATAAAATCTTTAAATGATTTACTCAATCCTTTAGTTCAAGGATTTATATATGTCATTACGTTAATTGTAATAAGTAATGGACTAGGGTATGAAATCTCAGCCAATTTTATAATACCAGTTTTAGTTGGTGTACTTCTGATTATAATAGGTAATTATTTACCTAAAGTACCGAAAAATAATACATTGGGGATTAAAAATAAGTGGACGAAAGCTAGTGAATATGTATGGAAGAAGACGCATAGATTTACAGCTTTAATTTATATAATAGTTGGACTCATGATGTTTGTTCTAGGTTTATTACACATGATTAACACTGTTGTAACGATTACTTTAATTGTAATTCTTGTATTAATACCATTACTTTATTCTTGGTACACATATCAAATCTTATCTAAAAATTAATTTAAATATTTGAAGGGTAATGTGTTTCGACATGTTGCCCTTATTTCATAAGTATATTACTATTATCCATAACTATTGTTATTTATTAATTATGGAATTAATTAAAATACTAAGGTGATTAAATGAAAACATTCTTATTGTTGATGGCATTTATTGTTGAAGGTTTACTGATATTACTAGGAGTAGGCTTTGATCTTTATACTGGGCATCTTGGTATTAGAGATGCATTTTATGATTCATGGATTACGAGTCACTTACATACGAAGCGAAATGCTGTAGGTACGTTAACTGCAGTGGCTTTTGCTTATCTTTCTTTAATGACATTGTTTATTATCGTACATATTGTTTATAGAGATAAGGGAGAAAAAATTAAAATAATGTCTGCTTTATTTATTTTAGGCACTATGGCTTATGCATTTTATATATTTATAAAAGGTATCAACTATCTAGTTGAATTTGCTTCTGTACATTTATAAATTAAGATAGGAGGCGTCATATGGGTAAAGAAAATAAAAAACATAAAGCTGATAAATTATCTTTTGGAGATTTTTTAGAAGGGTTCTTTTATATAGGAGATATTATCAGAGCAATATTTGTTACAATTCCAAGAGCTATAGGCTGGATATTTAGAATGATTTTTCGATTATTTGACTAAAAACATCGTAAAGGTGTTTTTATTTTTTTGATTTTAATCCATTGAATATTTTTTATTTATAAATGCTATTAATATAATCTTTTAAGGTAAGGTAATTTAATCGAACAAGATAATAAAAATTTACGATAAATTTTTGTGAATTTAGTATAATTAACAAGTGAATATTTAAGTAGGAGTAAGTGTTATGAAAAAGATTATATTGTTATGTGTAAGTATTTTATTCTTAGCAACTATTGAAAGTGGATGTAGTAATGTAAGTATTGATAATAGTGAAAAAGAAAAAGTAAAACAGGAGTATACAGCATTAAAAAGTAAACAAAAAGAATTAGAAGAGACAAATAAAATGCTGAAGGAAAAAGTAGAGAACTCCGAGAAAAATTCAAATAATAATGAGAAATCTAGTCAAAATGGTACTCAAGAAAAAACATACAAACCAGGTACAACTGACAGAATTCCAGTTGAGTTAGCGGGTACAGTTGATGGAGATACTGCGAAATTTATTTATAATGGCAGCCAACAATCATTTAGATTTTTACTAATTGACACACCTGAAACGAAACATCCAAGATTAGGTAAGCAACCATTTGGACAAGAAGCATCAGATAGAACAAAAGAATTGTTAACGAATGCAAAGAAAATCGAAGTAGAGTTTGATGTAGGTGGACAAACAGATAAATATCAACGTTATTTAGCATATATATATGTAGATGGTAAAATGCTTAATGAAATATTGGTGAGAGAAGGATTAGCTAAAGTAGCATATGTATATCCGCCAAATACAAGATATTTAGATCAATTAGAAAGTGCACAAGAAAAAGCAAAAGAAGAAAAATTAGGTATTTGGAGTTTAGGAAGTGCATTTGAAGATAATCAAGCAAGCACACAACAATCTACAACTAATCAACCAGCATCAAATAATACTCAAAGTTCAAATGGAGCAGGAAATTCTGCAACACAAACACCAAAAAATACTTCTCAAAATGCAGGATCAGAATATTATCCAAATTGTACAGCACTTAGAAAAGTATATCCAAATGGCGTACCTAGTACACATCCAGCATACAATGGTAAACTAGATAGAGACAAAGATAACTTTGCATGTGAAGCAAATTAAATTTATTTTATTTATCTTAGTTAAAGGAGATTATTATGAATAATAAAATTATATTTTTTATCTTAAGATTATTAATCTATTTCTTAGCTATTTGGGGATGTAATACTTTAACTAGTTATTTGGAATTGGGATATGTTTGGAGTTTAGTTGTACTATTAATCGTAATGATTTTCGTTAGTATAGTTGTTGAAACGGTATTCATTAGAATTAGAAAAAATAGATAAATAACCACACTAAAAACCCCCCTTATTTTCCGAGAATAAGGGGGGTGGTGTTGTCCATGATGGAAGCTATCATGGTTGTATTGTATGGAAATATTATACAATATTGATAAGTCCAATTCAAAAGTTTTCTTCACAATTTTTAATGTATATTTACTGAAATTTAGCGTGTTATGTACCGTTATAAGTGATACAATAGATTTTAAATTATTTAATGTGAGGTTTGAATGATGACAAATGTATATTTTTTAAGACATGGTGAAACGGATTGGAATTTGGAAGGTAGAACGCAAGGCAGAACGGATATTCCTTTGAATCGTAATGGCGAATTACAAGCTAACGAAAGTGGTGTAGCTTTAAAGGATAAAAAGATTGATGTGATTATTACGAGTCCTTTAAAAAGAGCTAAAAAAACTGCCGAAATCGTTCAAGAACAATTGAATGTAGATTTGATTGAGAGAGAAGCGTTTATTGAATTATCGTTTGGTGATGCTGAAGGTATGACGCTTGCTGAAAAACTCGAACGATTCCCAAATCGAATATATCCTAATAGTGAAGATGGGGCTAGTATCGAGCATAGATTCGTAAATGGATTGTCTGAATTACATGAAAAATATCCAAATCAAAATGTAGTAGTTGTATCTCATGGTGCCTTTATTAATGCCATATTATATCATTATTCAAATGGAGAAACAGGGACAGGAAAAATTAAACTTACAAACGGTAGCATATCGTCGTTAAAAATATCAGACGATAAAGTAGAAATATTAGAATGTAATCAAGTAAATCACTTGTCTCAATATAAGAAAATTGGTGAGATATAAAGGATGATTGTTTGAAAATTAGAATGTTCGATTCAAAAGATGCAAAAGCAGTTAGTGAAATGATTATTCACACATTGAGAACAACCAATGTAAAAGATGAACCAGTTGAAGAGATAGAAAAAGTTGTGAGTAGCATGACACCTGAAGCAATAATTGAAAGAGCAAGTTTTACAAATTTTTATATATTTGAAGAAAATAATCAAATAATAGCAACAGGTGCAATTGGACCGTATTGGGGTAGCCAAACTGAAAGTAGCTTGTTTACCATTTTTGTATCACCAGATCATCAAGGAAGAGGTATTGGTAAGTTCATAATAGAAACCCTTGAAAATGACTATTATTATAAACGTGCACAACGTATAGAAATTCCAGCATCAGTTACAGCAGTAGAGTTCTATAAAAAGTATGGTTATGATTTCAAGAATGGTATCAAATTTCAAGATGCTGAAGGTATTTATAGAATGGAAAAATTTAAATAAAACTACCTAAGCTTTAGTTATCTATATTTCTATATTCATAACTTAAACTTATCATTCAAAATACTAAATTTGTCATATTTATTATGATTCATTTGTGATAGCTTGAATATAAGAGAAATATAGTGAGAAAGAGGATATTATGTTTGTTTTCATTTTAACGGAAGTGTTATTACCGCTTCTTATTTTAATTTTTGTTGGGTTTTTATTACAGAGAAAGTTTGAATTTAATTTCAAACATTTTTCTACACTTATTACTTATTGTTTAATGCCTGTTGCGGTTTTTGCGAATATTTATGATATTACGATTCAGATGGATTTGTTATTAAAGGTTCTATACTATATTGTAGCTTATAGTTTAGTTATGATTTTAATTGGTAATTTATTTGCTAAAGTATTGAATCTTCAAAAAGGTGAGAGTGCTGCTTTAAAGAATAGTATCTCTTTGATGAATTCTGGGAACTATGGTTTGCCGGTCAGTCAATTAATCTTTAGTCAAAATCCTATTGGTGTTGCGGTACAAATCTTCGTGCTTATTTTCCAAAATCTACTTACGTATTCTTATGGTATGTATAATTTACTTTCCACTACTAAAAGTTTAAAAGATATTGTCATTTCTTTTTTGAAGTTACCAGTTTTTCACGCACTGATTTTAGGTATTATATTTCAAGTAGGGCATATTAAATTATCTCAAGTGTTTCTTATTCCAATCCATCAAATTTCAGATAGTTTTGCGCCAATTGCTTTAATTTTATTAGGTGCTCAATTAGCGCATATTAAATTGAAATTATTGCATAGAGCGATTATGGGATCGTTGATTGGTAGGTTGATAATTGGACCACTTATTGCACTTGGTTTAATTTATTTATTCCATATTGATGGCGTTATTGCACAATCGTTATTTATAGCTAGTGCCTTTCCAACTTCAAGAAATACATCAACAATTGCTTTTGAATATGATGTGGAACCTGAACTACATGCTCAAATTGTATTATTCTCCACATTATTAAGTTCAGTCACAGTTTCAATCGTCATTTATTTGTCATATATACTATTTACTTAAGTGAATATCGTTTAAATTTATAATGTCCATGCTTACTAAGATGTAAGCGTGGACATTTATTTGTCGTATACTATTAGGTGAAAAATGTATATTATTATATTTAAATATTAAGTTGACACTATAAAAAGTGAGCGTATACTCTTTAAACATGAAAAGGAGCTGTATACGTTTGAAGTTTAATAAAAAGAAAATCAACGTCGTAGATATCGGTATGGCAAAGAAAAGTGTATTTGCTACTGGTATTGGTAATGCAATGGAATGGTTTGACTTTGCACTATATTCTTACCTTGCAGTTATCATTAGTAAGAATTTCTTCAGTCCAGTTCAAAATGATGAATTATAATTAATTTTCACTTTTGCAACATTTGCGATAGCATTCTTACTTAGACCAGTGGGCGGAATCGTCTTTGGTAAAATAGGTGACAAGCTAGGTAGAAAAGTTGTCTTAACATTTACTATTATTATGATGGCAATTTCTACTTTGATTATTGGACTATTACCTACATATGATCAAATCGGAGTTTGGGCACCAATTTTATTATTGCTAGCTCGTATTTTACAAGGTTTCTCAGTAGGTGGGGAATATGCTGGTGCGATGGTTTATATCGCAGAGTCTTCACCGGATAATAAAAGAATTAGATTAGGTAGTGGATTAGAAATTGGTACTTTATCTGGTTATATTGTGGCATCTATCCTTGTTACAGTATTGTTCTGGACACTATCAGACGCTCAAATGAATTCTTGGGGTTGGAGAATTCCATTCTTCTTAAGCGCGCCAATTGGATTGATTGGTCTATACTTGAGAGCGCAATTAGAAGAAACACCAATTTTTGAAAATGATATCGCTGATCAAAAAGATCAACTGAGCGTTATTGAAATTATAAAACAATATAAAAAAGATATCTTATTATGTATTGTGTTTGTAGCCTTCTTTAACATTACAAACTATGTATTATTAGGTTACATGCCTTCTTATCTAGATGAAACGGTTGGTATTAGTGATCGTATTAGTACACCGATAACAGCGGTTGTATTACTGATTATGGTACCGTTCGCACTTACATTTGGTAGACTTGGCGACAAAATAGGTAATAAGAAAGTAATTTCTTTCGGTCTAATCTTAGGTATATTAGTATCTGTTGTTTCATTCCAATTCTTAAACATTGGTGGACTAGGATTCTTATTCCTTGGATTACTATTGTTAGGTATCGTATTATCAGTTTACGAAGGTACAATGCCAGGTTCATTACCAACATTGTTCCATACAGATATTCGTTACAGAACATTATCATGGACATTTAATATTTCAGTTTCGTTATTTGGTGGTACAACACCATTAGTAGCTTCATGGTTAGTACACGTGACAGGTAATAATTTAGCACCTGCATTCTATTTATTGGGTGTGAGTATTATTGGTCTGATTGTTGTCTTAACATTATTTGAAGATACTTCTAAAAAATCATTAAAAGGATCTTATCCAACTGTAGCATCGAAAAAAGAATTTGTTCATGCTGTAGAAAATCCGAAAGATTCATTATGGTGGCATAACGAAAGTACAAAATCATAATTTACATTAAAGAGTCTGAGACTGAAAAGTTCTAGACTCTTTTTCATATTTTTAGAAATATGAGGGTCAACATTGCAAGTGAGGTGCGACAAGCAACATAGACGATCCCTATGTTGCAAGACAGCCCAAACAAGCAACATAGAAACTCACGTTTACATTGATTTTTCCTTATAAAAAAGACCGGGACATAATGCTATGTCTCAGTCTCTTGTAGTATCTTATCAGTAGATGTCTTAATTGAAATACGCTTGTACTAAGTTTTTTCAACTCTAGTGATCCTTGCCGGGGCGGGACTACGAAATCTTTTTGTTATATGTGTAATGAAAGACTTAATTGGGTAAAGTAGTGAAGAAGTAATAGTAAATGATATATTGTAAGAGGAGCTGATAAGGATGGGAAACATAGTAAAACGTATTTTAAGATATGTTGGTACAGTTTTAATTATGAGACTTATAAGAAATCTTTTTAGTAAAGGTTCTAATAAACGTTAAAGAATCATGAATTTCTTTAGATTATTATTAAAATAATGTTTAGAGTTTATATACGTCGGGTATTTTATTATTACAAAGCTATTTACCTAGAGTGGTTTTGAAAATATTTATTCGTATATGACATAAGCACCGCACAATTTTGTGTGGTGCTTTTATTTGTTAAATATATCTGTATCAAAAAAGAAGCATATCACAAAATTAATTAAGTGATATGCTTCTTTATATTTATTGTACTTTCTATTTTTTAATTGCTTTTAAAATGAATGAAAGTACTAAGATTAAGATGATTGAACCGATTAATGCTGGAATAATTGCAATTCCACCTATTACTGGTCCCATATCTCCTAATAATTTACCACCAATTGCTGAACCAATAATACCTGCGATAATATTACCAATAATACCGCCTGGAATATCTTTACCTAAAATAACACCTGCTAGCCAGCCGATTAAACCGCCGACGATTAACATTAATATAAAGCCCATATATAATTACCTCCTACTTTTACACTTCTTTATATATATCCAAAGTGAAGATACGTTAAACACTTATAAAGAAAATTATTGGTAAAATTAAACAATAATTGTAGTAAATAGTTGGTTTTTTAAAATATTGGTATTATTTTATGAGCTTCTAGGATATCTTTAGTCCAAAAATATTGTTTGCCTTGTCCTGTATATGCTGGTACTAAAACATCATTTCTAATACAGGCATAGAACCATTCTGGATCGACACTACTATATAATAAAGTTTGGTATTCAATAAAATCTGATTTCCAGTTTATATTAAGTTCTTTCATAACCATACACTCCATAAATATTAAGCTTTATGACCTGCAATTAAGTTTTTTCGTTTATGTGAATGGTGTTCAAACAAAGTATGAAGAAAAACGTGTATATGGACCATACCCATCTAATAGATCTATTTCTGTATATGCTGAGGGTAAATATAAAGGTAAAACTTTAAAGTCTAATACGGTTAAAGTTAAAGAAAATAAAGATATCAATAATCAAAATATAACTTTAGAATTTGATACAACGAAGATAGATGAAATGGTTAAAAAAGATAGAGAAATAGAAAACGAAGCTAAGGCATTTATGGACGACTATACCAAAGACTTAAATAAAGCCTATAAAGAAGTTGAGTTTAAGCATGTAGAAAAGTATTTTGAACCTAATTCTAGCTTGTCTAATCATATTAAATCTATGGTAGACAGTAAAAATAAATCTAAGTACACTATGCCGACATATACAGGCTATAAAAAAGATGGTTCAAAGATATATATTGAATTAGTTAAAAAAGATAAGTCTAATAATCCGATTAAATCACAATATGAATTAGCGTATGATCATAAAGATAAGTCATTTAAAATCGTATCATATGGTGATATTCAAAAAACATAAGTTAGTAAAAGGATTAATAATTCACTGAATGTATTTTAAAAATTGGAAATTTTCTGATAAAATAGTGTGTTTTTTTATTTATTGATGATATAATAATAATCGTACATATATTTAATTTCAGGAGGCGATAAATATGAAAACTTTAGAACGTGATTGGAAAGAAAGTATTTTTGAACCTGTACTTAATGTAAGTAATGACAAATGGGATTAAATTCAATAAACAAAAGTCTTATAGAATATATTCTATAAGACTTTTGTTTATTGAATTTAGAAAGGATGAATAAAATGATATATACATCTAATGATAATTTAGAAATTTACAATGAAGACATGGAAGAATTATTTAAAATTGATAACTTGCTCAAAAATTTAAACTTAAGAGATAAGAAAGAAACTGAAAATACCATCCATACTGTATTAGATATATCTAGTAAAATACGACATTTTGCAGTGGCTGAACAATTATTTGGAATGGCTATTGGATTTAAAAATAGTTATGTAAGGTCAAAATTAATAGATTTTGTTAAAAGTTGGTTGCCTTATCCTTCAGCAATTGAAACAATAATTAGGCTAACTCATGATCCAGACGATCTTGTTTCTTTTAAAGCTATGAGTATTTGTGGTGAAGAAAAAATAGAATTATCAGTAAAATATTTATCAGATATTGTTGGAGATATTACGGAAAGAAACACACCTAGAAAGCCTGTAGGTTTAGGTGCCCAAATAGTAATACATAATTTACTGAAAATCTATGGAGCAAAAAATGAAGAAGAACTATCATATAAAAAAGCATATTTTGAAAAACATTTAAAATTTATGAATCATTATGAAAACAAAGTAGATATTTCTGCAGTAATTAAAGATGAGTTTAAATCTTTAAATGAAGAAAATATGATTTATATAGAAGAGGGTTTCTTTAATTATGGTATAAGTGAAAATGATATTAAAGAAAAAGATTTTGCTTGGACAGACAATGCTCCTAGTACTAAAGTTTGGTTACCTGCCTATTATATAGATAAATACCCAGTGACTAATGAGGAATATGATGAATTTTGTGAATTTGTAGAAAAATATGGACATATTTTTTGTCATCCAAATGAACCGAAAAATAAAAATCACAGAAGAAATACTTACTATGATTCTAAATATAAACCTGATCATCCTGTATCTGGGATTGATTTTTATGATGCTTATGCCTACGCTAGATGGAAAGGAAAAACTCTTCCATCTGAATTTCAATGGGAAAAAGCTGCTAAAGGAAATTCTGTAACAAAGTGGCCTTGGGGCAATGATTTTGATGGTAGCAAAGTATGTTATTCAGGAACTCTTTTTGAAAAAAAACCAGATTCTATATCAGAATGGCATGATAGATTAATAGATGTATATTATAACCAAGATATAGAACTCTCAGAAAGTATTAGTATAGAAAGAAATGTTTCGAGTTATGGAGTTCATAATATGCTTGGAGGTAATTGGGAATGGACCAAGAGTGATTACTTTTCCAAGAGAATGTTCCATCCTTCTTATAATCATAATCATGATAAATTAAATCAATTCGGAGTTTTAAAGGGAGGATCTTTTTATTCACATCAAGAGCTAATGTATCCGGCATTTAGAGGGAAAGATATACCGTATTGTAGGCATGATGAAATGGGATTTAGATGCGTTAAAGAAATTCCATTACCATTATTGAGAAAAGAAAATAAAAAACCTATTGAAAATAAGGCAATCTACTAATGTTTTACAATTTAAGTTTTTATTCGTTATTAGTAACGCAACTTGCCACTAATTTAGCTTTTTCTTTCTATACAATGGCAATTACTTATTATGTATATACACTAACTAATTCAGTCTTTTTTTCAAGTCTAATAACTTTTATTAGTGTTGGTTCAAAAATTCTTTCAGGGTTAAGTATAAGTATTATAACTGAAAAAATTAAAGTAAAAAACCTTTTATTATTTAATGCAGTGTTTCAAATACTATGCATGATAATACTCCTGATAAGTATAAATAATAATGTCAACATGATTATTGTTTATATAATAATCATGTTTCTATCCTTTTCAAATGGTATTTTCACTCCACTGAAATCAAGAATACTGAAAGAAAATCTTGATAGTAATGAAATGGCAAAAGGTCTGTCTCTCATTACGAGTTTAGATCAGATACTGCTATTTTCAGGATGGATATTAGGAGCATGGATTATCTCATTGATTGGTAATAATAACCTTTTATTACTTTCTTTAATATTACTTTCATTAGCTTTTATTGCAATTATTAATATAAAAATTAAAAATGAAAAGGAAGAACTACAAGGTAAAAATCCGATTATAACAATTATGAATTCTTTTTCGGTTTTAAAAGGTATCCCTGTAATTAGAGTTTTAATTATCATTGAGTGTTTAGAAGTTTTGATGGGTTCTATTTGGATAGGATCCGTGACATTAAAATTTGTTCAAGTACATTTAAAGCATGATGTAACATGGTGGGGATATGTTAATGCTAGTTACTACTTAGGCACTATATTAGGCGCTTTTATTGTAATAAAATATGCTGAATTCTTTAACAAACGACCTATCCAAAAGATTACTATTTTTATGTTTATATATGGAATTTTATTGATTCTATATTCTTTTAATATAATTGATGTAATTGCATTAGTACTAGTGGTGCTAATCGGTCCAGTTTTACAAATAAAAGATATTATTCAGGAAACTTACTTTATAAATAAAATTAATGAAAAAGATATGATTAAGATCACAGGTTTAAAGAATTCACTTGTGCAACTTTCTTTTCTATTTTCTATATTACTAGTTGGTTATATAACTGAATATATAGCTATACAGTATATTTATACTATTTCAGGTGTGTTAACTTGTTTAATAGCAATTATGTTTTCTAGGTATATGTATACTAAAAATATAAACTTAGAAAAAAGTGATATAAAAACATAGATTATATAAAATTTGATATAATCTTGTTCATTTCAAACAAATCTTCTTTAACTATATTGAACTAGCAAAAAAGAATAAATCGAAAAATCCGATTAAATCACAATATGAATTAGTGTAGCATCATAAAAATAAATTACTTAAAATCGTATCAAATGGTGATATATAATTGACTAGCATGATAAAAGGAAAAATGAATGCTATGATTTACCTACCTGTGTAATAAACATAGGTAGTTTTTTTGTATTTCAACCAACAAATAGTTAATAATAATTTATAATATGTGTGTTTGTGTGTTACAATATGTTTGTAGTTAAAAACAGGAAGGAGTGAAAAAATGAATACGCAGGCATTGAAGTTTGTATATAACAATAAGATTTATACACTGACTAAGCATAACATTGGTAAAGGTTATACCTGTATTGTCGTTTTTGAAAATGGTGTTTTTCTAGGATTATTAGATCTACCTGTAAATGAGCAGATAGAAAACGTGTTACTCGATACCGCTTCAAAAATAAAAAAAGACGCAACGTTTTTAGAAAAAACGCACGCCTAAATCGAAAGTTTTTAAAAGTGCTTGTGAACTAAGTTATCACCTTAAAAACTGGTGGAATGAGGACACATTCCACCTCTTATTATAACACTATAGGAGGTAATTATCATGACTAGAATGAATAAAAAGATTAATTCAATTGAATTTATTTCAAATGGTAATCTGTATGATTTAAGACTGCAAGAAACCGACAAAGAAGATAAAGTCAGACAATACGAAAATGGTTATTTAAAAGGTGTTGCTGCAAGAGGAAATAATGAACCTTCTGAAATTGTTGTCTTATTAAAAAGTATTGAGATTATGAGAGATACAGACTTTGTTATTAAAGCTATAGAGTTTGAAAAAGATAATGAATTGTATGAATTAAGATTACAAGATGTATCAAATGGTGATTGTAAAGTAAGGTTATATAAAAACAATGAATATATAGACAATCTGAGTAAATCAGATACAGAAGATAAGTACAATATCGTTTTAATTAGAGCTTTAGGTATTTTGAACTCATCTCAAAGGAGAGTGGTTTAAATGATTAAATATCATACACAAAAATCACTCGAAAAACTACAAGATGTGATTGATAATTTTGTTAATGAAAAAGGCACTGGAATTACAAAAAATATAGATGAGAAATCAATTATACTCATCGGTTCAGATATGAAAATCGTAAATGAAGAAAGTCAATTCTCTTTTGTAACACTTAATGTTCAAACATTGGAATTAGATAAAGAAATAAAAAGCCCTAAAGATTGGATAACTGAGAAAAAGCCATTTAAATCAGTTGAAGATTTAGAAGAATACTTGAATGAAACCACTTATGAAGAATTAATTTGGTTCAAAGCGTTATAAAATTCTAAGGAGGGTTACTATGTTAGAGCAAATATTTGAAGCACATAACAAAAAGTATATGTTCTCAAAGATTGTTAACCTTTGGGGTGATGAAGAAATTGGTTTATATGAAAATTCGGATTTAATTGGATATCTAAATGAAAAATATTCAGTAGAAGAAGCAATCAAATTGATTACTGCACATCAGGAATTTAAAAAGTTAGGTGTTATAGTTTGATTCTGTTATTCCCCTGCTATGTTATGGTGGATATAAAAAAAGCGACCACACAAGTGATCGCACATTTGGTTAACAGAATCATCTATTGAACCAAACAAAAAGGTATATTTATTATAACATAATTATAGACGGAGGAACTAATATGGATTTCAAAAAAATTAATGAGGTTTTAAATCACGATCAAACTATATACACAAAATCTAATGGTATGAATGTAGCAATTAATACAGAATTAGGTTGTTATGTATCAGAAACAAGTGGTGTTTACTCGGTTTCTGATTTAAAAAACAATGACTTAACTAATATAGGACAAGAACCTATAAAAATCTTAGGTATGCAAGAAGTCGGAGATATACTTGGCAAAAGTAGACATGGTGTGCGCTGGGCTTTAGAAAATGAACATTATGATGTAGTACCTAAACCGGCTTTTGTAAATCATCAAAAACGTGGCAATACTTATTTTTGGTTAGAATCACAATTTGATAAGAAAGGTTGAAAAATATGAAGTACATCAAGACGTTACTCGCAATAATCCTAACAAGTACCCTATTAGCTGGGTGTGATTTGGAAAAGGATATTAAAAGAGAACTTAAACAAGAAGCTAATAATCAAATAGATAAAGGTTTAAATGAATTAAAGTCGAAAGCGTTTAGTAAAAAATCGACAGTAAAAACAAGTGAAGAAGATAAGGCGCTTATCAAAGTTCAAACTAACGAAGAAAATTACGCTTTATTGAACGACAATAAAACAACACTCACAGATTATGATCAGCAACTCTTGAACCAAAATGGTAATGATAAATTTTGGGCTAACTATTCAGATTTAGATGATTTAGGTAGAGGTGGCAGAGTTACAGCGCTTGTGACTAAGGAAGCAGTGGATAGTCATTCATCTAAAGCACAAGAACGCCCCTCTTTTGATTCAACAGTTAGACTTGCAGGCGAATTTAAAGATGGTACTTACGATCCACTTGAAAAAAGGTGGAAAGGCAATGAAAGTAATAATCAAATATTACAGTTAGATGGTTATAGAGGTTATATCTATAACAAATCTCACTCATTAGCATGGTCATTGGGTGGAGATATGGAAACACATAATTTAACACTAGGTACAAGAGCGCAAAATGTTGGTAGTAATAGAGCTAGTGAAGGTGGCGGTATGGGTTATCCTGAAACTCAAGTGAGAAATGCGATATATAACCACCCTGAAGCTAAGATTTATTATGATGTACACCCTGTGTACAATAATGATGAATTATTACCACGGGGTTCACATGTGAGAGCTTATTCTATTAATGACAACGGTCAGACTGTTAACTTAAACGTTTGGGTATCTAATACTCAAAAAGGTGTATCGATTAATTATAAAGATGGTACTTATGAATATTGAAATAGTTAGGGGGATATTATGGAATTTATTGTAAAACATGCAAGTAAAATAAGAATGATAGTTATTGTTATTTTTATAGCTATTATTAATTTGATTGGAGATAATATATATTCTCCTTATTACTATATACCGTTAACTATCTTATTTATGACAATACATTTTTGGTTAATCGGCATTCGAAACAAGAGACAAGCTTTAAGTATCAAAGCTTTTAGGGTAAATATGATATTAAATATTATCCTTTTTATACTATGTTTTATAGGTGTGTATATATTTAGTGTAGACAATCACTGGATTAACAATCCTTTTATTGTACTATGTTACATTTTTATTATAGTAATAATAGCAATTTATATATATCACAGAGAAAGAAAAAATAATGAAGTATCTAATGGTAAATGATAATAGAACATATATTGAGGTTACTTGTCCTTATTGTAATAATCATGATGGAAATTTATTTAAAAAAATTAACAATGCCACGATGAAATTATCAAGATGTAATACATGTAATAAGGTATATGAAATTAGGAAAGAAAAACCTCACAAATACTTGATTGTAAAATATCAATGACAAATATAAAAACCACAACAATTATAGCGACTTGTTGTGGTTTTAACGTTCATATGACATAGTGTTGGTTTATTAGTGTATGATTAAATGCTGCCGTAATTAACAACCTATAAGTTTACTATACAATATTTTACATACGAATGGTAGTATATATAAGTCCGATTTTAAAGGAAAAAAAGAGAGAAACATAGATCAAAAGGGAACTATGTTTCTCTTTATAATTATTAAACAGTTTCTTGAATTGTATCTATATAATTCCCGAATTCTGTTTTTATATTAGTAATTGTTTCTTTAGAAAAACTTATGATATCTATCACAGAATTACTAAGATATATCATATTTTTATCATTATAGAAGATGATATATGGTTCTACTAATCCTTTTTGAATATATAAAGAATAATTAATTATTTCTGTATTTTTTATATTTTCAATAGTTGCAATAATATATTTTTCATCAGTATAATGGAGTTCTTCATGCCAGTTTGTAATAGATAGAAAACGACCAATTCGTGTTTTTTCTCTAAATTTAACAGGATATAAATACTCAGATAAAAATGAACACTTTGTATTAGATTGGTTGCTAAACAACTGATTAATAATTTTAGAAAGTTGCTTTTTTTCAAAACTATCTATATCAAAACGCATTCTATTTTCATGAGATGATTGAAAAAATGGAATTTCACTTTCTAAATCAAAATTTATTTGTTGTTCTCCGATGTTAATAATCATTTTTTAATCTCCAATTCTTTTTAGGTTGGCATCATATGTACCGCTTCTTGTTTTCTTACTACCTAGATTTTTAATGCTACTTGCACCTTTCCATGCTCCTCCATTGTGACCATCTTTATCAACAGAGATATATTTGGGATTGCCTTTACCATTTTTCTTAAAGACCTTTTTGCCATGAGATACAGATTTTGTTGCAGAATAACCTAAGTTTTTAGCTGCTTGAGCAGCAACTTGAGGGCTTGTACGAATCATTGATGTTACAACGGTTTTACCATATTTTTTGATAGCCATTTTAAGACCTTGTTTAGCTATAAAGCCAACTAATACAGCGACTACAGGAGCAACTGAAGCTTTAACTTCATTTGTATCATATACTAATTTTTCTCCAGTATCTTGATCAGTAAATTCAGCTTTAAAGTCATTTTCATTCACAATTCTTAAAAACGTTACATCATATGTTTTATCTAGGTTATTACCATATTCGTCATTTAATGAAGCGTCTACGGTAATTTTATCTGTATTTTGATCAAATTCTAAGCTACTTTCAATATCTAAATCATTTGAGTTATAATTATTTTCAATGTAATTACGGTTATCTTTGGTATAAATATTTTCGTCAATGTTATTTTCGTTCACTTTACTATTAGCACTATTTATATCTGTTTCTTTAATAACTTCAGCAGCTTCCGCAAAGTTTCCATAAGTAATCGTGATTATACTAGCAAGTAATAAAGCTATAAGTTTGTTTTTCATATTTTCTCCTTTGATGTATCAATTTATTGGGTATTTTTTTAAAACATGTGACAAATTATTTCTTGAATCCAATTTAGTTGTTAGGTAAGAAGTGAAATAAGCAGCGGCAAAAGATGTTCCATTTACAGTTGTAATTTCATCTTTTGAATCTAATGTATAAACTTCGACACCGGGCGCTTTAAAATCGACTTTTTTAGTTGGTGCATAAATAAATGGTTTGTTATTTTTATCTATTGCTGTAATAGAATAGACCTCATTGAAACGAGCAGGATAGTCACTATAATCATCCATATTATTTCCCGCTGCACCTACTAAAATGATACCTTGTTTTTTAGCTTTTTTTATAACATCATGTAATTCTTTGTTGTAACGTTGAAAGCCAAAACTCATATTGATAATATCTACATCGTTTTTAATACACCAATTGATGCCATTCACTATACTATCTGTCTCTCCACCGAGTTCATCATCTAAAACCTTAACATCGTAAATACTTACTGTTTTGCTTATCCCGATTAACTTTTCTTTATGTTTCCCATATGTGATAATACTTGCGATTTGTGTGGCATGATTACTTTTAGTGTTTATTTGATTACGTTTATTTATAGCATCATATTTTTTTATGACAAACGCATTGTTAATTCTTTCATTATTAATACCTGTATCTAATATAGCCACTTTGGTATTAGAGTTGTTTGAATCTTTTTTTGTTAAATTTAGCGTTTCCCACGTCCAATTATTTGGCTGTTTGTAGAAATAAAATGAGAAAAAAACTATAAGAATAATGATTACTATAAATAGATATTTGACACTACGTTTCATACGACACCCATCATTATTATCTAAATATACCCTTATTGAGATTGTTTAGAGAATAAAGACCTCCTGTTTAAATTTATATATTCAGTAATATAAAGAATAAAAAACATTCTGAATATATATACTTTATATATTTACTTATCTTCATATTTATGTCAATGATTGTTTGTATTTACAATATATGTTTATAAAGTTCATGTTTATGCTTTATGACCTGCTATAAGTCCTTTTCTTTCTAATAATGTACCACTATTTAATAAGCTTGAACCGCGCATAACAATATCTTTGCCATATTTCATACGTATAAAATCTAAATGATTTTCGAGTGTCTCTGTCTTAATTTGATACGGATCGTCGAATAAAGATAGTTGCTTAATTTGGTTTGGAATAAATTTGCCAAATGATATCGCGATCGTTCTATAAAGTCTGTCCGGTTCTAACCGTTGAGATAAATAATCCCATAATAATTGTGTGATAACATAAGTATTCATAAATCCCGTTTTATTTGTAAATTGCTTCCGCACGCCTCCAACGTCTGCATAACCGACACTCACGCTAATACGTGTAGGGTATAAATTGAGCTTTCTAGAACGGAAATAAACTTCATCTACTTGTTCATTTAATACAGTCTTAAGTTCATTCATACTGTAATCACGCATAAGTATTTGCGACTTACCTAGAGATTTATCATATATACGATGAGGATTTCTAATGACGCTTTCATCAATACCATTAGCATGCAAATGAAGGTCAACGCCAATAACGCCAAAGTCCCGCTTCAAATATTCCACAGGATAGTTAGCTAAGTGACCAATTGTAAATATCCCTTTCTTATTAAGCTTAGCTTCTGTACGTCGATTGATTCCCCACATGTCTCGTAAAGGTTGAATGGACCAAACTTTAGACGGCACATCTTCATAGCGCCATTCTGATATACCAAGACTCGTATGCTTTGCGTCAATATCCATCGAAAGTTTCGCGAGTAATAAATTAGAGCCAATGCCAATCGTGCTACGAATTTGAGTATAATTAAATATACGCTCTTGAAGTTGCATCGCTAATGAAAAGGGAGAATGCGCAAATAAATGATACGACTCTGATACATCCATAAAGAATTCATCTATACTGTATTGATGAAAATCTTCAGGAGCAACATAATCCAAAGCAATTTTGCTAATCTGTGTTGATAATTGCATATATTTCTTCATAGATGGATTAATAACATAGATATCTTTACGTTGAGGTATTTCATATAAACGAGAACCTGTTTTAATACCAATTGCTTTTAAAGGTGGTGTAGCTGCCAAGACAACAGAACCTTTACGCTTCGTATCAGCCACAACAGCTAGCTTAGTCGTTAGCGGGTTCAAACCTTTTTCAATACATGAAACAGACGCAAAGAAACTTTTTAAATCCACGCATAAAATATCCCGATTTAGACAATAACTGTAGTCATACATAAAAATCACCCTAGTCATATTGTACTTTTATTATACGAACATATGTTCTATTTTGTAAAGTATAAACTTGTGTAAAAGCACAATATATTATCATATGATGATTGTGACGTATTAGATTAAGACTTTAAATCTTGCCATTCTTCTCTTAAAAGCCCCATTCTAATAGAGTCGTAATAAGTTCCGTTATAATATCTTACTTTTCTAATTCTAGCTTCCATCGTCATACCAAGACGTTCTCCAATTTTAATCATGCCTTTATTTCCTGACCAAGTCGTATAACCAACGCGAACAATATCTAAAGTATTGAATAAATGATCAATCCACATACGCATGACATTAGTGCCAATGCCTTTACCCCAATTATCAGATTGATAGATTGAAATACCCATCTCTAGCCACTTAGAAGGTTCATGTTCCCAGTAATAAGAGACTGTACCAATAACTTCGTTGTTGTATATCACAGCCCATCTATTCGGAACATTTATCCAATCATCCTTTTGTAGCAAGAAATCATCATATGACATAGCATGATGAGGAAAATAAGGCGCATCCCATAACTTCCATTCAGGATTTGAGTCCTTAAAAGCCATCTGCCATATACTATTTAAATCTTCTAATTTAATAGGTCTAATATGTAATTCACAATTTTCACCCATGTTATCCCTCAGTTCTGTATAAAATAATTAAAATTATTATATCATGTGAATTGGAAAAATTATAATTTCTTTGAAGTTTACAGTTTTGAAAATAAGCTATATGAATTATTAAGAATATGTAGCCAATCAATATAATCTAATAAAAAATGGTTACTTTCCATCGCATAATTTTAAAATAAAGTTTTTGACAATAATATTTATAAATTATAAAATAAAAAAAGAGAGGTGCTCATTATGTCAGAATATGTTACGAGAAATGAATTTGAACAATTTAAAAAGCGTGTTGATGAACGTTTCGATACTTTGAACAATAAGATTGATCATTTGCTAAGTATCATTCAAGACAAAATTACAATTTCAATGAACAACTTTGAAAGAAGTATTAATGAAACAATAAGAAAAATAGAAAAGCGGTTATTGCATCTGTTCTATCGGGTGTAGGTGTATTAATAACACCAGCAGGGTTAATTGGAAATATATTAGGTGTGTTTTAATAAGAAAGACTTAATCTTACAAAATTGTAAGCTTAGAAGCCTGTTGTGACAACAATGTTAGGACTATTTCAAGTGAGATGATGCTATCATTTTACTTGAAAGGAGAGATAACATTGAAAGGTTTATTAAAAGGTATTGTTTTTCTAATTATATTTGTCATTTTATGTTGTTGTTTATTAATCGTTATATTTAGTACATCTGGCTCAAGTGAGATTAAAGGTGTATCAGATCAATTAAATCCATTTATGAAAGAGAAATACGCTTATGTAAAGACAAAGCTACCTGATGCTGTTGAAGAACATAATATTAGAAGATATAAGCAAGATATTGTAGATGAAGATGGTAAACGTACGAAAGTGGAATTTATATCATCAGATGAGCTTAAAACAAATCACTATTTAAAAATTAAGCATAAAGGGGCACATGTGGAATCATTTGAAGAAGTTGATAAAAGTGAAATACCAAAGAAAGTGCTAAACGTTATAGAATAAAAAAGAACGAGATGATCAATTTATCTCGTTCTTTTTATTTGTAATAAATATTTAATATAACGAAATATTCTTCAAGTATATTAATTAATTATAGTTTGTAATACAATATAAAAATAAAATATAAGGGGGATTATTATGAAGTACAAGTTTGGAACAGCAATAATTTTGACGACAAGTATATTATTTTCTCAATCTGTTGGATATATCAATGCAGAAGAACATCAAAGTGAACAAACAGAGAACACAAGCAAATCGATTAGTTTTGAACAAGCACAAAAGATGAACCCGAAAGAATTAACAGGCTTGCTAACGGATGAAGATCTTAAATTACATAATAAAGATGCAGAAGAAAATTCTACAGAAATAGAATCCAATCAACATACAAATGAAGCGTATCAAGATGTTAATAATTATATTGCTAAAAATAATATTAAGCCGTCTACAATCACGCAAGATTCTAGAATGGATAGTTTGCCGAAATATGACTATAAATCAGATAAGTTTATCGGTGTGATTATACATGAAACAGCTAATCCTGATAGCACAATAGATGAAGAAATCAATTACATGTATAACAATTATGAAAGTGCGTTTGTTCATGCTTATGCAAGTAGTAGTAAAATTGTTCAAACAGCATCTAGTGATTATTTAGCTTGGGGAGCAGGTGCAAAAGCCAATCCATATTTCTATCAAATAGAATTGGCTCAATCTAGTACATTTGACCAGTTTGCGAAATCGGTTAATAATCAAGCATATTTAACTGCGAAAATGTTACACCAAAATGGACTGAAACCATCATTAGCCGATAATAATGAAGGAACAGGTACAGTTATCAGTCACAATGCCATTAGTCAGTATTATGGTGGAACAGATCATACAGATCCAATCAATTACTTTAGTCAGTGGGGCTATGATATGGATCGATTTTATAGTCTCGTTCAAAAGCATTATAATGATTTAAATGAATCGAGTGACAGTATTACAGGCGATACACATACTGTTGTTTCTGGAGATACGTTGTATAATATCTCTCAAAGAAGCGGCGTAAGTGTAGCTAAACTTAAATCATTAAATAATTTAAGTTCAAATGATATAAGTGTAGGACAAGTATTGAAACTGAAATAATTAAAAACACCTCTAAAGTGCAAGCGTTACTGTAACTTTAGAGGTGTTTCTTTATTTAAATTTAGGTATCAATTTAATATAGAATAGTTCGCCAATAAGCTCGACAAGTGTTTGTGTGACGACAACAGTTGTTACAATTGTTGACCATTTGTCTGGTAGAGATAAAGCTAATGGTAAGACAACTAATGCATTTCTTGTGCTAGTACTAAAAGCAATTGTGCGTTTTAAATCTGAAGGTAAAGCAAAGATTTTACCAGAAAGATAACCAATAAAAGGCGCGATGACCATAAAACAAATGTAAACAGGAACAACTATCCATACGATGTGTAAATCATTAAATATTTTTGAAATTTGAGAGCCTATAACCGTCATTAATACGAGTCCCATAAAAGGAACAGGCAACCATTCTGATAAAGATAAAATATTCGACATAGCATCGGACTTTTTGCTTAAAATCTGCATAAAAATAGCTATGAATAAAGGTACTAGAATAAGGTATACAAAAGTCTTTAGAAAAGGTATAAAGTCAATGTATTCCGAGAAATCTTGGTTTAAAAATATAAGAAAATATATCGGTAATAAAATGATTTGTAGAATAAATAAAATAGGTGTAGCAATCAACATAAAGCTTTCATTTCCGTGACCTAACTTCGTAAAAACAATTACATAATCAATACAAGGTGTCAGTAAAACTAAGTAAATGCCGATTAGAAGCGGTGTAGATGTAATATGAAATGCTGTGACAATTAGAAAAACAATGATAGGAATAAAAATAAAATTAGCAATAATAATTGTCACAAGAAATTTAAAATTTAATGCCTTTTGACGTAAAGATAAAAAAGGAATTTGCGCAAACATACTAAACAATAGAATCGCAATTAAAATAGAAATAAAAGGTTCAAAAATAAGACTAGTATGGTCAAACAATAGACCGAAACCTACACCCACCATAATAAATAAAAGATATATATAAATTTGTTTATCCTCTAAAAAAGACTTCAAGTAAGACATCATAACCTCCTGTAAATCGCTTAATATAAATCATAGTATGAAGTAGAAATTAATTCAATTGAATAAAAAGATAATGAATATTATTATAATATGAATACTAATACTATATTTATTGATATTTGTAAGGGGATAGACACATGAAATCTATTTTTATGATGGATGAAATAAATGATACGGAAGAAACTCAAAAAACAGCAAAATATTTTATAGATAAAATTGAAAATTATATTGATATTCTGAAAAAAGATTACGAATTAAATGACATGCCAGAACACGTCATATGGACAAGCGATTATGTAATGACACACGTATTTAAGAAGAATGTACCAGCGTTTACAAATGAAAAAGGTATATTTATGAATATTGAAAAAGAAAGTTGGAAGACCTTTTTAAATGGTCAAATCAAAAGTGACATGTCTGAAACGACTCAAGACATATTTAATAACTATTTAGAGAAAGAAATATTATGCATATTAGGTCATGAAATTACGCACCATTGCGACTTCTTTTTAACAGAATTTGATGATCTTGACTTAACATCAGATGACTTATGGTTTGAAGAAGAATTGGTTACTTTCTTACCAAGGTATTATTTATATAATGACAAAGAATTTAAAGAAATTATACAGTATGAAACAGAATTATTTAATTATTACAAATCAAAATATGATGAAAATAATTTAGAATCATTCACATATGAAATTTATAAAAGTAATGATAATGCATATGTTATGTTTCATTACTGGAAAAGCTTTTTAGCAATAGTTGATTTAGTTGAAAACTACTATGAAGGCAACATTCATAAGATGATCAAACAATATCAACAATGGAATAAAGAAGGGAAAAAACAAAAATTAAGTGAATACCTATTTCGGAAATAAGGGAGTATTATATGGATAAAATATATATAAATAAAGATTTAATATTAAGAAATGCAGAAACAAAAGACATAGATGATTATCTTTCAGTTCCTTTTAATAAAGAACTATTAATGATGTATGGATCAACAATGGATTATAGAACTTCAAAATCAAAAGAAAAAGCAGCTTTATTAATTAAAGAAATTCAGAATGAACCTTATGAATGGGCAATTGTATACCAAGATAAATTTATAGGGCAAGTTAGATTAGTTGTTGATGATATTAATAACAAAGCAAAATTTGCAATAGGGATATTTAATCCAGAATATTGGTCTATGGGAATTGGAACTAAAGTTTTAGCAGCTGTAGTAAATTATGGGTTTGAATATTTGAAATTACATAAAATTTACTTAAGAGTATTGAAATATAATACTCGTGCAATTAAGGCATATGAAAAAGTAGGATTTATAATTGAGGGAGAAGAACGTGATAGTGCATTTATAAAAGGTGAATACTATAACGATATTCATATGGGTATTTTAAAATCTGAATTTTATATCAATCAATAGTAGCAAGAGACTAATCATACTAATAATTACAAGAAGAAGCGGTGGAAAATGACAAAAGTTATTATAATTAGAGGGAATTCAGGAAGTGGGAAGTCATCTTTAGCAAAAGAATTACAAAACAGAATAGGATTTCATACTTTGTTAATTTCACAAGATACGATTAGAAGAGAAATGTTATACGATAAACCTGGCAATAAGACAGTGGAACTCATCGATCATTTAATCAGATATGGATTGGAAAACTGTGATTATATGATTATTGAAGGTATTCTTAAAGCGCATAGGTATGGTGATATGCTGAGAAAAAATTTTCAGGCAAGAAAAATGTGTATACGTATTACTATGATATATCTTTTGAAGAAACGTTAAGAAGACACAAGAATAAAGAAAATGCTGAATTTGGTAAGGAAGAAATGAGTAACTGGTTTGTTGAGCATGATTATTTAGGTTTAGAAAATGAAAAAATAATAAAAGAACATATAAGTTTAAACGATATGGTAGAAAAAGTGTTGGAAGATATTGATTTTAAAGAATAACAGCGACTTTTCAATAAAAAAATTTAATGCTTACCTATCCTTTATATAGCAAATGGGTTAACGCTTTCATACTTTAGCATAATATTGATTTATTTCGAAAACTGAAACAAAATAGATGAAATATTAGCTGAGATGTTCTAATATGTACAAATATGATAGTGAATAAATCAAGGGAGTAATGAAAATGGAAAGTTTTATATTTAGCGTTATTGGAGTTGTAGTATTAATAGCTTTTATTGTGATGTTAGGCACGACGGTTGTTAAAGCGATTAGAGATACTAGGTTCAGGATTCCGTTGCTAAGTACCATTATATTATTCTTTTTAACTTTAGGTTGTGCTGTTGGAGTTGTTTCAACTGAACCTGTCCAAGATAATCAATCAAAAATTAAGTTCGATGATCACGTAGCAGAAGCACAAGCGAATGAATATGTTCAGAAAAAAATGAACCATTCTAAAGAGATTAATTATGACAAGTATAATAATGAAACATATAGCCATAACGAATTGTTAAAAATCACAAATGCTAAGGTTGATAAAATTAGCCATAGTGAAGCAGGTGATAAAATCGTCGAAGTTACAAAAGGTAGTGGGGACGATAAAGTGTCATATTATATTATAGATTATGATCATAAAAAACTTGAAGAAGGCAAAAGCTATACTTTTTATGGTAAAGAAGATTTGAAATATGATGCAAACAGCCAATTACATGGATTTAATGTATGGAAAGTTGAATAGAGATAAGCAGAGTCTGGGACATATTACGTTGTCTTAGACTCTGTTTTTTTCGATTCTAATTCTCAATTCTAAATGAAAAATAAAAATTTGCTCTTGCCAAATAAAAATTCATGTATTATAGTTAAAACGTAGTCATTACGATTTACCTCCGGAAATGAGATGGCTACTTTACTTACTTAATATACGATTTCAAAAGAGTGAGACATCAATTGCCGTCTCACTCTTTATATCTAATGATTTATTTCAAAAATTTTAAATGTAAAAAGGAGTATATAAAATGGCGAAGAAGTCAAAAATTGCAAAAGAGCAAAAAAGAATTCAAATGGTTGAAAAATACCGTGAAAAACGTGAAGAATTAAAAGCTAATAAAGATTATGAAGGTTTGAAAAAATTACCGAGAGACGCTTCTCCAACACGTATTACACGAAGATGCCAAGTGACTGGCAGACCAAGAGGTGTATATAGAAAATTCGGTATGTCTAGAATCGCTTTAAGAGAATACGCACATAAAGGTCAAATACCTGGATTGAAAAAATCAAGTTGGTAAGATTTTTGGTTTATATGGGATAAATAGATAGAAGGTAGGGGAAATGTGTTGAATAAAATACCAGTTACAGTATTGAGTGGTTATTTAGGATCTGGAAAGACAACGCTGCTCAATAATATTTTGAAAAATAGAGAAGGATTAAAAATTGCAGTCATTGTAAATGATATGAGTGAAATTAATATAGATAAAGATTTAGTCATACAAGGCGGAGGTATTTCACGAACTGACGAAAAATTAGTAGAATTATCGAATGGCTGTATTTGCTGTACTTTAAGAGAAGACTTATTAATAGAAGTCGAAAAGATAGCTAAACGAGGAGATGTCGATCAAATCGTAATAGAATCAACTGGTATTTCAGAGCCGGTACCTGTTGCCCAAACTTTCTCATATATAGATGATGAATTAGGCATTGATTTAACTAGTATATGTCGTTTAGATACGATGGTTACAGTTGTAGATGCACATAGATTTGTTCATGATATGTATTCTGAAGATTTGTTGAAAGATAGAGATCAAGGTGTCAGTGAAGAAGATGAACGTTCTATTTCAGACTTGTTGATTGATCAAATTGAATTTTGTGATGTACTTATTTTAAATAAAGCTGATTTAGTAGACGAAAATGATTTAAAGCAATTAGAAATCGTTTTGAAAAAGTTACAGCCTAAAGCGAAATTTATCAAGACAAGTTATGCAGATGTACCGCTTCAAGAAGTACTCAATACAGGTTTATTTAATTTTGAAGATGCAAGTCAATCAGCCGGGTGGATTAAAGAATTAACAGAAGGTGGCCATGCACATCATACACCAGAAACTGAAGAATATGGTATTTCATCATTTGTCTACAAGAGAAGACTGCCATTTCATGCAGAAAGATTTAATCAATGGATGGAAAATATGCCAACGAATATTATAAGAGCTAAAGGTATCGTTTGGTTAGCTCAATATAATCATGTAGCATGTCTATTTTCTCAGGCAGGTTCTTTTGTAAATATTCACCCAATTACATTCTGGGTTGATGCGATGAAAGAAGAAGCGAAACAAGAAATCTTTGCTTCTAGACCAGAAATTAAAGCTGATTGGGATCCAGAATATGGCGACAGAGAAACACAATTTGTCATTATCGGTAGTGACTTAAATAAAGAAGAAATTACAAAAGCATTAGATCAATGCTTATTGAATTCAGAAGAAATTGATGCAGATTGGACAAAGTTAAACGAACCTTACCAATGGCAACTATCAACAGTATAAGTTAAAAGCATGAGTATAAGTAATTGCTCATGCTTTTTTGTATGCATAAAAATATCTACGACCTCCCAATATGAGATGCTTAATGTTATGATATTAAATAACTAAATTGTAACTAAAAAGGAGTCATTACAATGATATTAGAAACGGAAAGAATCAAACTCGTACCCCCAGCATATACATATCTTGAAAAATTATTTGAAGTTCATCATGATCCAGCAAATCAAAAATACAACCCAGCAGGTCCAGCAACAACAATAGAAGCTTTTAGAGAAACATTAGATCAATGGATTAAACATTATGAAGACCATGGATTTGGATATTACGTCTTGATTAAAAAAGACCACTATCTCGCGTTTGGCGTATGTGGGTTGCAGTATAAAGAAATATTAGGACAAACATATTTGAATATTTACTATCGAATAGAAGCTGCAGAAACACAACAAGGACTCGTATCAGAAGCAAGTAGAAAAATAATCGAGCACGTCAAAGAATTAACAAATAACCAATATAAAATCGTAGCATTAACTAAAAAAGAAAACACACCTTCAATAAAGACAGCAGAAAAATTAGGATTTAAACATAACCCAGAACTAGATGATTACGACGGACAAGGCAATGTGTATTACTTTAGTGAATAAGGAGTGGTGGGATGGAAGTAAGGTTACTAAATAAAAATGATGTAAATGCATTTAGGAGTCTTAGGTTACTAAGTTTGCAGACAGATCCATCTGCATTTGCGTCTTTATATGATATTGAAATAAACTATCCGATTAGTAAATTTGAACAGCGATTAGAATGTAGTGATACAAAATTTACAATAGGTGGTTTTGAAGATGAAAATTTGGTTTGTGTAGCTACTTTTTATAGAGAAGCGGTTAAGAAGATGCATCATAAAGGAAATTTAGTGGCGATGTATTGTCATCCTGATTATCGAGGTACAGGTATTGCTGAAAAAGTAGTCAATAAATTGATTATTGAAGCATCCAAGTTAACAGGTTTAAAATACATTGATTTAAGTGTCCTTTCTAATAATCAACGCGCAGTAGAATTTTATAATAAAGTCGGCTTTAACAAATATGCTACTGAACCTAATGCAATATTAGATGGAAAAGATTATCATGATGAAGACATGATGAGATATGAAATAGAGTGAAGAGACTGGATCGAGAAATATGGACCGATAAAAATAATTACCGGTCCAGAAACGGAAAATATGGACCGATAAAATAAAATAGCGACCCGAAAACGGGATTACCAGGTCGATAAAATAAATTATCGACCCGAAAACGGGATTTGCAGGCCTATAAAAATAATTATCGACCCGAAAACGGCATTACCAGGCCGATAAAAAAATTTATCGACCCGAAAATTGTAATAAGCTGAATTGTCCATAAGACGATTCAGCTTATTTTCATCTTATCAGCTTCTACACACTACATAACAGTTCGTTATTGTTGGTATATTAAATTAATCGAACATAATCAATTGAATATTCAAAATATTATGATAGAATAAACACAATTAAACATTATCAAACAAACAAAGGGGATTGATTTGATGAAAAATATTTATAAAGTGGGGATTTATGTATTAGTTTTAGCGTTATTTTTAGCTGGTTGTAGTAGTGGTGGGGATAGTGATGGTGCGAGTGGTGATTCAAAGGATACGCTACGTTTAATTGCACCGTCTGATTTAACGACATTAGATTCTAGTTTGGCTGTTGAAGCTGGTGCTTTTGAAGTGATGAATGCGACACAAGAGGGGTTATATCGTTTAGACAAAGATGATAAAGCAGAACCAGCGATTGCAACTGGTGATCCTAAAAAATCAAACGATGGGAAGACTTGGACATTTAAATTAAGAAAAGACGCGAAATGGTCTAATGGAGATCCAATTACTGCTCATGATTTCGTTTATTCATGGAGAAGAGTTGTAGATCCAAAGACTGCATCAGAATATGCATACATCATGTATGATATTAAAAATGCCGAAGCGATTAACAAAAGTGAGAAAAAACCTGAAGAATTAGGTGTGAAAGCAATTGATGATCATACTTTACAGTTAACGCTCAATCAAGAGTTACCTTATTATAAAGAACTATTAACATTTGGAACATTCATGCCGTTGAATGAGAAGTTTGTTAAAAAGCAAGGCAGTAAGTATGGGACGACTGTTGATAAGACGTTATATAGTGGACCATTTGTAATGAAGAGTTGGAAAGTAGAAGATAATTACTCGCTTAAGAAAAATAAACATTATTGGGATAAAGATCATGTATCACTAAAAGGTATCAATTATAGAGTCATTAAAGACGAACAAACGGCACTCAATTTATATAATAATGATAAAGTGGATACAACGGAATTAAGTTCGCAAAATGTCGAATCTAACAAAGATAAAGAAGGCTTCGATACGAAGTTAGAATCTGCTACTTATTATATTCAAATTAATACACAAACGAATAAAGACTTACAAAATAAAGATTTACGTGCTGCACTTGCACAAGCAATCGATAAAAAATCTTACGTAGAACATAATTTAAATGATGGTTCGAAACCAATAGATACATTTACACCTGAAAAAGTATTTACAAATGAGAAAAAAGAAGATTATAACAAGTTAGTCAATGCACCTTATACGTATGATATTAAAAAAGCACAAGCTTCATTGAAAAAAGCTAAAAAAGCATTAGGTAAAGATAAAATTGATATAGAATTTTTAACATTTGATCAAGATAATGCTAAAAAAGATGCAGAGTATTTTAAAGAACAAGTTGAAAAACATTTACCTGGTGTAACAATGTCGATTAAACAACAACCGAACAAACAGAAAATAGCACTGACTAAAAAAGGTGACTATGATGTAGCAATTACAGGTTGGGGACCAGACTATCCAGATCCAATGACATTTTTAGATTTATTCCATAGTGAAACAACTAAAGGCGAAACGGGATATAATAACCCTGAATACGACAAAATTATCAACGAAGGTAAATCTTCATTACTTCAAGATCCAGACAAGAGATGGCAAGAACTCGCTAGAGGAGAAGAAATGTTATTGAATGATGCAATGGTTATCCCACTTTATCAAAAAGGTAAAGCGAGATTAACGAAAAAAGAAGTACACGGGCGTATCATTCATTACGTAGGTACGAAAGAGTACAAACATGTAAAATTAGATAGATAATTTATTTATTGCTAGGGCATGATTCAATGTCCTAGCACTTTATTTTTTGCAAAGTTGAGTATTCTTATAAGAATAGTTTTGTATAGTTTGAAAATTATGATAAGATATTCCCAATCATTAAATTACATATCATCATTGGAGGATTTTAAATGGATTACTATACTAGGGATTTGAAACGATCAGATATAGAAGATATTCATGCATATAATGCTTTACCTGAAGTGAGTCAGTATCAAGCATGGGAGCCACAAACTTATGAAGAAACAGAAGCATTTGTTGAGATGTTATTAAATCGAGATGAAAATTGGATGTACAACGTCATAGTAGATGCAGAACATGATAAAGTCATTGGCGCAGTGCAATTAGTATGTGATACGAAAAATAAAAGCGGAGAACTTGGTTATATCATTCATCCTGATTATTGGGGTAACGGTATCGCAACGGATATTGGTAGAACGATTATTAAATATGGTTTTAAAGTATTGAAACTTAATAGAATTTGGGCATCAACAGATATTCGTAATACAGCATCTGAAATTGTTCTACAAAAGCTAGGTATGAAACATGAAGCCATCTTAAGACAAGATACAAAGCTTAAAGATGGCTACAGAGATTCATTGATTTATAGCATTTTAAAAGAAGAATATTAAAAATTAACAACAAAAGGTTCAGTACGATTTAAACAGTACTCGAACCTTTCTTTAAAGTTTTTCCAAGTAACCATATTCATAACTTCATCATAAGTAAAAAAGCCTACCTCTAAACTCTCATCACTCGTTTGAAGCGTGCCACCTGTATAACGCGCTAAAAATAATGTGTTGACGATAGAACTTTTTGTATTTTGGAAAATACCACAAAATCTTATAATTTCGATATCAGCACCAGATTCTTCTTTAACTTCGCGAATTGCCGCATCATATAAAGGTTCACCCAATTCAACTTGACCTCCAGGCATTTCCCAACCACGTTTAGGACCTTTAATAAGTAATATTTTATCTTCGTCATTTAAGACAATACAAGCAGCTGAAACAATATGTTTTGGAACCATAAGTAACCTCCTGTGAAAATTAGATTCTATTTAATCAAAAGTCGTACAAATAATATTTTATGATTAAATGACTAAATTGTCATATAATTACCTTAAATGTATATAAATATACGTCATTTTATAAAGGAGAACTTTTATGCCTATTAAAGTAGAACAGTTAAATATAAATTTTGATTATGAAGGAGATAACTACGAAATACATCCTACGCTGATCATCCAAGATGAAGAATTGACACTCGTTGATACAGGTTATCCAGGTTTCATGGATAAAATTGAACGAGAAATTAAACGATTAAATTACAATATAGAAAATTTGAAAAATATTATTATTACTCATTATGATGATGACCACATCGGTGCGTTAAAAGCTTTTAAAGATAAATATCCTAATACACAAATTATAAGTAGCTTTGTAGAAGCTAAATATATAGGTGGACATGCTAAATCAGAACGATTGATTCAAGCTGAAAATTTGTTAAATGAAATGTCAGAAGATGAAAAACCATATGGTGAAGCATTTGTTAATATGCTACTAGAATTAGAGCATGTCGATGTTGATGTAGAAGTTACAAACGGGGCGCTCATATTAAATAATGAAGTGGAAGTTATTGCGACACCAGGACATACGTCAGGGCATATTTCATTATATATACAATCAGTCAATAGCGTCATTACTGGAGATGCTGCTGTGAAAGAAGGAGAGACTTTAAACGTAGCGAATCCTGAATATAGTATGAATTTAGAAGACGCGGAAAATTCCTTAAAGAAAATTAAAGATTTAAATGCTGAGAAATATTATTGTTTCCACGGCGGATTGTTAGAGAAAGCTTGAAGATTATAAATCTATGATTTACATGTACACAAAAGGGTATAATTTAGGACAAGGTTATATTGTGAGGTGAGCGCATGATTAATATTATTCAAGCGATTGGTTCTATAGGGACCTTTATTATGGCGATTCTATATTTTATATCCGTCATGATTCAAATTCGCCAAATTAAAATATCATTTATACCTTATTTGTCTTTTGATCAGATTATATTGGAGAAGAAACAAAGTGGTATTAAAGTGATGAATTTAACTTCGTCTGATCATGAATATTTAAATACGGCTTTTAAGCTATTAAATTTAGGCGGCGGTTCTGCTAAAAATATTGAAGTCGTGTTAAAGTTAAATGGCGATGAATAATACAACGTAAACGTATTAATATTTTACCTAATAATCAATTCTATTTAATTCCTCTTAACCAAAAAGTCTTTAATGAATTTAAGAAGACAATCGACAATCACTATTTTGAAACGAATATGACAATTGAGTTGAAGTATGATGGTCAAGTTTCTAAAAAACGATCTTCCAATGAATATAGAATATCAATCGATGATTTTGTAAATATGGATGATAAAGATTTATATGAAATAACTTTTGAAAAATTAGAAGAATAAAGGTATTACATCAACAGGTTTTGAATTTATTTTTTAACCTGTTTTTTTAAAGTGAAGGCATATATAAATAGGTCAATTATAGTTAATAATTATTTGATTTTGCACTATTATTTTAAATAATTCATGCTATGATGAAATTATTAATCATTTGTAGAGGAGAGAAAAAATGAGTAGTCTACTTTTTGCGTTATTATGGGTTGTTATTTCGATTGCCTTTATAACGACTTTGATTATTACAGTCGTTAAATATGCTAAAGAAAAACAGTATAGTAGCTATTTAGTGAGCACAATTTTACTATTTGTAATCGGTGTGATTAGTTTTGTATGTATATTTGTCAGTCTGTCATTCGATAAAGAATATTCATATCAACAATTATTTAAAGAAGATAAGCCTAAAGCTGTTAAACATGTTTCCGACACACCTAAAAAAGAATTAAAAAATATCAAACTAGGTGATAAAATTATTGTTGATGGTCTAGAAGTGACCGTTACGAAAGCAGAAGTTGTTCAACCTGATGACGGTTATTCTTATTCGCAAAATGGCAAAATTCTTAAAGTCACTTATAAGTTCAAAAATTTAGAAAAAGATAAAAAATTAATCGATAATTCTAATTTTCAACTTACTATTGGTGGAGCGGTACAACCGCAATTTAATGGTATGAAAGATAATAAAGGTGGATTCCAACATCAACTTGATAAAGATGACAGCAAATCAAGTTATTTATACTATGATGTAGCGGACGCTGATAAATATGATGTTAAAATGAATTACGAAACTTCTAAGAAAACGTATAATGCTAATTGGCGTATAAATGATAAGGATATTAAAGATAATACGCCTAAAGAGAATCCAACTGAAGAAATCAATTCTACTCAAGAAGCGCCAACTTATGAGCAAAGAACGGTTCAACAACCTAACAATAACGCTGATGAAGAGAAGAAAAAAGCAGAAGCTGAGAAAAAACGTAAACAAGAAGAAGCAGATAAAGCGGCCAAAGAAAAAGCAGATAAAGAAGCAGCAGAGAAGAAAGCTGAAGAAGAAAAGGCAGCTAAAGAGGAAGAAGAAAAACGTCAAGAAGAAGCGGATAAAAAAGCTGAAGAAGCTGAAAAGAAACAACAAGAAGCTGACGAAAAAGCAGCAGCTGAAAAAGAAAAAGCTCAACAAGCAGCAGAGCAGAAAAAACGTGATGAACAAGCAGCAGCTGAACGTGAAAAACAACAACAGCAACAACAAAGAAATCAAGAGGCACAAAGAGAGAAAGATCGTGCAGCTCAAGATGCAGCACAAAAAGCAAAAGAAAGATCAACAGAGCAAAGACAATCTCAAAATAATTCAAATGAACAAAAAGAACGTTAGTTAATCAAATGGACAATTTATGCGTAACATAAGAAAGAGGTAACCAAATGACGACAGTATATTTCAACCATGATGGTGGCGTAGATGATTTAATTTCATTATTTTTATTATTACAAATGGAAGATGTTAATTTGATAGGTGTAAGTGCAATTGGTGCAGATAGCTATGTAGAACCTGCAACAAACGCTTCTTGTAAAATCATTAATCGATTTTCATCACAAAAACTAAATGTTGCAGCTTCGAAAGAAAGAGGGAAAAATCCATTTCCTAAAGATTGGAGAATGCACGCCTTCTTTGTAGATGCGATGCCAATGTTAAATGAAGATGTTGAAGTAAATTCTACAATTTCTGAAAAAGAAGCATATGAAGATATCATTGAAAAGGTAATGAATAGTTCTGAAAAGGTAACAATGCTGTTTACGGGACCGTTAACAGATTTAGCTAAAAGTTTGAAAGTTGAACCAAGAATTGAAAGTCGTATTGAAAGAGTTGTATGGATGGGTGGTACATTGCTGAATAAAGGTAATGTTGAAGAACCTGAACATGATGGTACAGCTGAATGGAATGCTTTTTGGGATCCAGAAGCAGTGAAGACTGTTTTTGATACACAATTACCGATTGATATTGTAGCATTAGAAAGCACGAATAAAGTACCTTTAACACCTGATGTACGTAAACGATGGGCGAATGAAAGACAATATGAAGGTGTTGATTTCTTAGGTATATGTTATGCGCTTGTGCCACCATTAACGCATTTTGTAACAAATTCAACTTATTTCTTATGGGATGTATTAACAACGGCATATGTTGGTAAACCTGAACTCGTTAAGAAAGAATCACATAAAGTATCTGTCATTACAGATGGACCTAGTCAAGGTAGAACATTCAAAAGTGATGAAGGAAGAATGATTAATATCATTAATGATGTTGATAGAGATGGATTCTTTGATTACATGACAGATTTAGCTAAAAAAATATAACAAATAAGCACTTCATTCAGTGTCGTTAGGATAAAATAGCGAGCTGAATGAAGTTTTTTTATGAAAAAATTAAAATTTTAAATTGCATAATGATAGGGCTCAACACTGTTCAACTCATAAAATAGTGAATTTTCTGATTAAAACCATTTTATTAGGTTATATGATTATATAGACAAAATGGGGAGTGTTTATAATTATGAAATTTAAAAGAAAGAACGTTAATGTTGTCGACGCCAGTAAAACGAAAAAAAACGGTCGTTGCAACAGGTATTGGTAATGCGATTGAGTGGTTTGACTTCGGTCTATACGCTCAACTAGCCGTCATTATCAGTATGAATTTCTTTGGTAATATGCCTAAAGAAATTCAGCTTGCATCAACATTTGCGGTATTTGCTTTTGCATTTATAGTAAGACCGATTGGTGGTATATTCTTTAGTCATTTAGGAGATAAACATGGTCGTAAAGTCGTCCTTTCAACTACAATTATTATGATGGCATTATCTACGCTTGCTTTAGGACTATTACCGACACAACACCAAATCGGTATTTGGGCACCAATTTTATTATTAATTATTAGAATGATTCAATCATTCTCTACTGGTGGTGAGTATGCCGGTGCAATGACTTATATTGCAGAAATTTCACCAGATAAGACGAGAGGCAGACTTGGTAGTGGACTTGAAATTGGAACTTTATCAGGTAGTATTTTAGCTGCTGCTTTAGTAGGGATTATGTATGCACTATTGAGTGATGATCAAATGGCAGCTTGGGGCTGGAGAATCCCATTCATTATAGCTGCACCTCTTGGTATTATAGGTGTCTATTTAAGAAATAATTTAGATGAAAGTCCAGCTTATGAAACAACACTTGAAGAGCAAGAAGAGCTTGAATACTCTTATAAAGATATCTTCAGAAAATATTGGAGAGATATCATTGTTTGTTTCGCAGGTGTAGCTTTCTTAAACGTTGCTAATTACATGGTATTATCATATATGCCTTCATTCTTAAATGGAACTTTAGATTTAGGTGGTACGATGAGTAGTTTATTAAGCACGTTAACGATGGCAGCAATGATACCAGCAGTATTCTTCTTTGGTTGGTACAGTGATAAAGTTGGAAATAAAAATACCATTTTATTTGGATTAATAGGATTTAGTTTATTCTCAGTATTAGCCTTCTGGTTAATGAGTATTCCTTCAATACCAATTGTTATTTTAGGACTATTTATCATTGCACTGTTTATGTCTACATTTGAAGGCGTTATGCCATCTGTATTACCAAGTATTTTCTATACAAAAGTGAGATTAAGAACATTATCACTTGTTTATAATATTGGCGCAGCGATATTTGGTGGTTTAACACCATTTATTTTAACAACTTTAGTTGAAACAACTGGTCAAAAAATTGCACCATCTTATTATTTAACATTGATTAATGTCGTTGGACTTGTCATTTTCTTATTTATGTTTAAGACAACGTCTAATAAATCATTAAGAGGATCTTATCCTAATGTAGATAATAAAGAAGACTTACAAGAAGTTTATGAAAATCCGAAAGATGCATTATGGTGGAATCACGAAGAACCAAATAAATCATAAAAAATAAGGACTGAGACAAAATTTGTCTCAGTCTTTATTTGTGTAACTTATATTCAATTAAACAGCTTCTACTTCTAAATTCACGTCAATATTTCCACGTGTTGCTTTAGAGTATGGGCAGAAATCATGCGCTGCTTTTAAATATTTCTCTGCGTCTTCTTGAGATACGTTTTTTACTTTAGCGGCAATATCTACTTCTAATTTAGGACTTTCAGCATTTTCGTCATCTACTAAACGAACAGTTAACGTAACTTCTGGTTCAGCATCACGAACTTTGTTTTGTTTTAAAATTAAATCAAAAGCACCGTTGAAGCATGAAGCATAACCTGCTGCGAAAAGTTGTTCTGGATTAGTGGCATTACCATCTGCTTGTTGTGGTGGTAATACATCTACATCGATTGCTTTATCGTCAGTGTAAACATGACCTTTACGTCCACCTGTGTTTGTAGCTTTTGTTTCATAATGAGTTGCCATAAAAAAATACCTCCTTTAAAGTATATTATCTGTTTACCCGTATATATTTTTTTAAATCATTTATAAATTATAAATTTTCATATATAAATTGTCGGAAATATGAAATAATATACATTATCAAAATAAGAGAGGTCACAACATGAAAGCAATCTTAATAGGTGTCTTGGCAGCTTTATTTTTTGCAGTTACATTTGTCGTTAATCATATGATGGCTAATGATGGCGGAAGTTGGTATTTCAGTTCCTCTTTACGTTTTATTTTTATGCTGCCATTTTTATATTTGTTTGTATTAATCAAAGGAAGAACAAAATTTGTTTTAAAGCATATTCAACAAGAGAAAAAGGCTTGGTTCATTTGGAGTGCAGTTGGATTTGTATTGTTTTATGTACCGATAACTTTTTCAGCAGAGTATAGTCCGGGGTGGTTGATTTCAGGTACTTGGCAAATAACAATTATTTGCGGCATGATACTCGCGCCATTATTTGTAGAAACAGTTGTTATAAATGGTAAAGAAACAATCGTTAGACATAAAATTCCATGGCGTTCCTTATTGATTTCAAGCATTATGTTTATCGGTATTATCATTATCCAAATTCCTCAAGCAAGTGAAATTAAATTGAATTTGTTTTTATTAGGTTTCTTACCGATTTTAATTGCAGCTTTTAGTTATCCTTTAGGAAATAGAAAAATGATGCAAGTTGTGAACGGTGAGCTCGGTACTATTGAACGTGTATTTGGTATGACGTTAGTCACATTGCCTATTTGGGTAGTCATTTTTATTGTGGGCGTACTTAAAGAAGGATTACCTTCTTCTAGTCAAGTTGTACAAGCATTTATCGTCGCACTATTTTCAGGCATCATCGCAACAATTCTATTTTTCTATGCTACAAATATTGTGAAAGATAACCAAGAACAATTAGCAGCAGTTGAAGCAACACAGTCATTAGAAGTTGTATTTGCCATTATTGGTGAAATGATTCTCCTAGGCTTACCATTACCAAATGGTTTAAGTATGATAGGGGTAGCACTCATTATAATAGGTATGTGTATATATAGTTTTATCGATCATATTTCTATTGGTAAAATTTTCAAAAAAATCGTGGAGTGAGATGTTTAAAAATCCTTTTACAGGGTGAAATATACATGAATGGTCAATCATTCAATAAAGTTTAATGAAGGGTGATATAAAATGGCTGATGAAAGCAAATTCGAACAAGCAAAAGGTAACATTAAAGAAACAGTTGGTAATGCAACAGATAACAAGGACTTAGAAACTGAAGGTAAAAAAGATAAAGCTTCAGGTAAAGCTAAAGAAGCAGTAGAAAATGTTAAAGATAAAGCGAACGAAGTTATCGATAAATTTAAGAAATAATACATTTTTAACTTCTCAGATAACATAAGAAAAGCCATTAGACACGATGACTGTCTAATGGCTTTTTATTTACTTTACATCGTCTTTATCGATTTCCCATTTCATTTTGTAACGTTTATCAGATGAACGTAATTGTAATTGTACGTCATATTGATCCGCTTCAGGAACATCGTAGTATACATAACCAGTATCAGATTCTCCAGGTTTTAGACTGAATGAGAATCCATCATTTTTGTCATTCATACCATAGTATTTTGAAACTCTGCTTCCATCAGCAGTAACACCGAAGTTAGCATCTCCAACGATTAAGCTAGAGTTATTAATATTTTCAAGTTTGTAGTTAACTTTTAATATTTTATCTTTTAATGGTTTAGTACCGTCAGATGGTGGAGTAACAAATTCAGCTCTTTCAACTGTAATCTTTGTACCGATTGCACTAATCCCGTTACCAACTGATGTTTGTCTATCGATAATAGATGAATCGTTATCATCTTCATCTGTTTTTTCTTCTGTTGTAGATTCTTCAGTAGTAGACTCTTCAGTCGTTTCTTCCTCAGTTGTTTCTTCTTCTGTTGAATTCTCTTCAGTAGAATTTTCTTCTGTTTTGTTTGTGAACTCATCGATTTGGTCTTTAATTGGACCAGCAGCGCATGCACCTAAAATAACAGCTAAAATAATGAATATAACTAAACATCCACCACAGCCGAATAACAAAGGTTTCATACTAGAGCCATTGCCGTCTCCCGATTGTTGTTGCTGATTGTTACCATTTGTTTCGTTAAATGGATTACTTTGTTGTTCTGAGGTGTTCTGATTAAAAGGATTCTGATCTGATTGATTAGAATTAGCCATAATATTTCCCCCTTATTCATTACTTTATTTTAATAAAAAATTATTGTTTCCACTTAATCGAAATTCTTGTGTGAAAGTTTTCAACTATTGATAAACAATTGTGTTATTTATTAATTATTTTTAGTTTATAGTAAACTGGGAAATAAATCTAGGCTTATTATTAAATTTATAAAAAATTTATAGTACTTTAATATTTAATGATTTTGTAGAATATGAATATTTGTAAATTTTATGCAAAAAGGGGTAATATAGTTATAAAGGAGTGATAAATATGTATAAAAATATTTTGTTTGGCATTGATACAGAAATGAAAAATCAAAAGGTTTTAGAACAAATTAATCACCTTGTCGGAGAAGGTTCTCAGGTTACATTACTGAATGTTGTCGCTGATAAAGACCTTCAAGCTTCAGTAAGAATGGGTGTTCATTTAGATGAAATTCAAGAAAAACGCCAAGAAGCTATGAAACATGTCTTAGATTATTTCCATGAGCAAAACATTCAATATAAAATTGAATTTGCGAAAGGGAATCCTAAAACAGAATTAGTGCATAGAGCAAATAGTGGTGATTTTGATATCGTTGTGTTGAGTAATAGAAAAGCAGAAGACACAGATAAAATGGTATTAGGAAGTGTCAGCCATAAAGTCGCTAAAAGAGCTAAAATTCCTGTATTAATTGTGAAGTAGTAAGCACACATTGATTTAAGTAATAGATTTCTTGAATCATCATGCATCGTTTCATAGAAAAAAGTCCTTGACTCATGTAAAATGAAAATAGAAGCATATTGGAGGAATGACTATGACTGATGAACAAAAGAAAGCGTTTCCGTATATCGTTGCAACGATTTCATTAGAAACTCAAGATGATATTGAAAAAACTGTGCAAGAACTCAATGCTCATAAGGATTCAATAGATATTGTTGAATTTAGAGCAGATACTTTAAAAAACACTTCAATTGAAAACATTAATGAAACATTAGAGAAATTTAAAAGTGCATATCATGATGTGCCAATTCTGTTCACTTATCGTTCAGTAGGACAAGGTGGTCATGGCGACTTTGATCATGAAACATATTACAAAATCATGCAAGATATTATATGTAACAAGAAAGCTGAATACGTCGATATTCAACTCGATACGTATGAAGATAATCTTATGAACTGCATTACGAAAGCTCAGCATAATGATGTGAAAATTATTATTTCACATCATGACTTTAAATCAACACCTGACGTTGAAGAAATGTTTGTCACATATGAGAAAATGGCAGAGTTAGGTGCAGATATTGGTAAATTAGCTGTGATGCCACAGAACGAACGTCATTTATTATCGATGTTAAATGCTATGAATAGAGCTTTTCATAAGTTAGATATTGATGTAATTGGTATATCTATGGGTGAATTAGGTAAGGTGACAAGAATAACTGGTGGTATGTTTGGATCTAAATTTACTTATGGTTTCGTAGGTAAAGAAGCGGCACCAGGACAAATTCATGTTAAAGATATTAAAGAGCAGTTAGCTTTATATCAAAATTAATCACTGTATTAAGCATAATAATGATGAAGCGAGTGTAGAAATCTTTAGGATAATTTTAGATTTCTATCTCGCTTCTTTATTTTATGATACAATTGATAATAATTATCAATGAATTAGGAGTGTAAATAATGGAATTAAAGAAAGCGATTGAAGAAAGAAGAAGCGTCAAAAAATATGATTATGATATGTATATAGACGAAGAAAAAGTATTTTCTTTAGTTGATTTAGCAACATACGCACCAAACCATGGTATGAGAGAACCTTGGAGACTAGTGTATATCAATAAAAAACAAATTCCTGAATTTGCAGAAGAAGTTGCACAATCAGCATTTGTTAACGATCCAGCTAAACAAGAAAAATATATCAATAAAGTGACTAAAGTTGGCGGCATGTTTGTCATCTTGTCAAAAAGAGACTCAAGACAAAAAGAAAATCTTGAAAATCAAATGGCAATCGGCGCATTTGTACAGAATTTAATGTTATTAATGCATGACGAGGGAATGGGTTCATGTTGGAAAACACCCGCATTTATATTTAATCCATCATTTAGAAAAACAGTCGGCGCTCAGGATGATGAAGATGTATGTGGATTTTTATATTTAACTGAAAAAGACTCAAGTGTAAAAGCTGCCGAAAGAGAAAATAAATCATTAATCACTGAATGGTAATAACAAAACCCACAACTGAGTTCTTATACTCAATTGTGGGTTTTAATATGATTATTTTAAGTTCTCAGCTAAGAACGCTTTAACATCTTCTGGTGTTTTTGCGTTTGCTGAATGTAAGTGTGCAAGTTTTTCGTTGTTTTTAAATACTAGTAAACTTGGGATTCCCATTACATCATTTTCAGTTGCTGCTTCTGGAACTTGGTCACGATTGATTTGATACCAATTGTATTGATTGTATTCATCGATGATTGGATCGATCCATTGATTCATTCTTGTGCAATCTGGACACCAATCTGCGAAGAATTTAACGACAACTGGTTCATCGCTTTGTGTAATTTCTTCAAATTCAGCATATTGACTTATTGTTCTCATATTTATTCTGCTCCTTAGAAATAATGATTATAAGGTAAGTATATCTTATTTCTAATATTTAAAAAAATATTTAACTCATTACTACATGTTCTGTACTAATATTGTTATAATGAAATTAAATAGACATATGGAGGTAAAGACATGATAAAATTTTATCAATATCCTAATTGTACAACTTGTAAAAAAGCAGCAAAGTTCTTAGAAATGAACGGTGCCAGTTTTGAACCGATTGATATTACTCAATTAACACCAACAGCTAAAGAATTAAAAGATATCATTGATGGGACAGACATCAATGTTAATCAATTATTTAATACTCGAGGCGCTAAATATCGCGAATTGGGATTAAAAGATAAAATGGATGATTTATCAGACAATGAAAAGTTTGATTTATTAGCATCTGATGGCATGTTAATTAAAAGACCTTTAGCCGTTTTAGGAAATAAAGTGACACTTGGATTTAAAGAAGACGAATATCGTCAAACTTGGTTATAAAAATAGTTGCTTGAATAATGGCTTTATGTCATGATTATAATTGAATTACATATAGGAGGGGATTACTTTGACAGTGCCTAGTGAGTTAAAATATTCAAAAGAACATGAATGGGTAAAAGTAGATGGAGATATCGTAACAATCGGTATTACTGATTTTGCTCAATCAGAATTAGGGGACATCGTTTTTGTTGAGTTGCCAGAAGAAGGTGACGAATTAACTAGTGGAGATTCATTCGGTAGTGTAGAATCTGTTAAAACAGTTTCTGAACTATATGCACCACTATCTGGTAAAGTCGTTGAAGTAAACGAAGAACTAGAAGACAGCCCTGAGTTTGTTAATGAATCATCATATGATAAAGCTTGGATGGTCAAAGTTGAACTATCTGATAAAGCTCAATTAGATGAATTATTAGATGCAGACGCTTATAGCGAAATGATAGGTGAATAACATAACATTAAACTCCACGATACTGATGTGTCATGGAGTTTTTTTAAAATATTTATCATGAAACTGAACAGTAATACTATCTCATTTGTAGAAGGTGATATTCATGGCGATGATTAAAAAGATTATAATCGTAGAAGGTATTTCTGATAAAAAACGAGTGGAAGAAGTATTAAATGATCATGTTCATATCATTTGTACCCATGGAACGATGGGTGTCGAAAAAATGGATGAGCTACTAGAAGAGATATACGGTTCTCAAGTATATGTCTTAGTAGATCAAGATAAGGAAGGTAAGAAAATTAGAAAATGGTTTAAGAAATATGTGAGTGAAAGCCAGCATATTTATATTGATTCTACATTTTCTGAAGTAGCGCGCTGTCCAAGACAATATTTAGCGAATGTGTTAAACTATCATGGATTTATAGTTAAGAATGATTTTGTATTGAAAGGGAAGTATCGTTACCATGAAACACACAGAAATATTGAACGATATATACAAGCATTTTGATAAAGATATCCATTTATTATTTGGATATACGCCAACATGTGGAACGTGCAAAATATCAGAACGCATGTTAGATATTGCAAACGATGTGTCACAATTACCTATTAATAAGTGTGACTTAAATTTTTATCCAGAATTCTGTAAAGAATTTGAAATCATGTCAGTACCCGTACTTTTTATCATGCATAAAGATCAAGTTATCCGTCGAATCTATGCCTTTCAGTCTGTTCCGTATATATTAGAGAATATTCAAAAAGTTATTGACGATAAAAACTTATCATGATAGTATGAATTTAATTAAATACGTAATAACTCTTATCAAGAGTGGTGGAGGGATGTGCCCTTTGAAGCCCGGCAACCGTCATATCAATATGAAATGGTGCCAATTCACAAAAAGTGTTAACTTTTGGAGATGAGAGAAAGACAAATTTTTGACGCCTTTCTCTTATTTTAAGAGTGAGGCGTTTTTAATTTAGAGATTAGGAGGCAACAGATTTGATCGAGTTAAATAAAGTTGTTAAAACTTTCAAAACAAAAAAAGGTGACATAACAGCTGTTGACCATGTTGACTTAAAAATAGATAAAGGAAGTATATATGGTGTAATTGGATTTTCTGGTGCAGGTAAAAGCACACTTATACGTATGTTTAACGGCCTAGAAACACCTACTGAGGGAGAGGTAATTGTTGACGGTGCAAACATTGGACAATTATCGAAACAAGACCTTAGATTAAAAAGACAAAAAGTAAGCATGATTTTCCAACATTTCAACTTACTTTGGTCTAGAACAGTTAAAGATAACATCGCATTTCCATTAGAAATCGCTGGTGTATCTAAAAGTGAGATTGATGAGAGAACAAAAGCACTCATCAAAAGAGTTGGTTTAGAAGGACGCGAAAATGCCTATCCTTCACAACTATCAGGAGGGCAAAAACAAAGAGTAGGTATTGCCCGTGCACTAGCAAATGACCCACATGTCTTATTATGTGACGAAGCAACAAGTGCACTCGATCCGCAAACTACTGATGAAATATTAGATTTGTTAGTAGATATTAATAAAGAACTGGATTTAACAATCATACTGATTACACATGAAATGCATGTCATTAGAAAAATTTGTGACCATGTAGCAGTCATGGAAAATGGTAAGTTTGTTGAAGAGGGAGAAGTTATTAACGTATTTAATAACCCTCAAACTTATGTTACACAACGATTTGTTAAAGATGATCTTAAAGCAGATGATTTACAAAGAACTTTACAAGACTTTAAGAAAGAACAACCAAATGGTGAAATTTGGAAATTAAACTTCGTTGGTGGAACAAGTTCTGATCCAGTATTAGCGAAAATTATAAAAACTTATAATATCGATATTAACGTTATCGAAGGTGACGTTAAATTAACTCAAAACGGTACATTTGGACATATGATCGTTCATTTACCTCAAGGAGATTATTCTAAAGAAGCAATTAAGCAAGAATTGAATAATCTAGGCGTGAAAGTAGAGGTGAACGTAGGTGAATAAATCATTTGGAGATATCATTACAGAAATGGTCACGATGCCTAACGTACGATGGGATGCTGTATGGGAAGCATTGTATGAAACGTTATATATGACGATTATTTCTACAGTATTTACTTTAGTATTTGGACTAATCTTAGGAACTTTACTATTTTTAACATCAAGAGGAACATCGAAAAGTTCACGTGTGTTCTATTCAATCGTTTCATTTGTCGTGAACTTATTTAGAGCCATTCCATTTATCATTTTAATATTATTATTACTACCTTTTACGGACATCTTACTGGGTACAATTAGTGGACCTAAAGGCGCTTTACCAGCATTGATTATTGGTGCATCACCATTTTATGCACGACTTGTTGAAATCGGCATGAAAGAAATTGATAAAGGTGTTATTGAAGCGGCAGTTTCAATGGGTGCTACTACTTGGACAGTCGTTCGAAAAGTATTAATAAAAGAATCATTACCTGCTTTAGTATCGGGAATCACAGTTACAGCTATTGCTTTAGTTGGATCAACTGCTATAGCCGGTGTAATTGGTGCAGGTGGTTTAGGTAACTTAGCTTACCTAACTGGATTTACACGAAATCAAAATGACGTCATTTTAATTTCAACAATCTTTATTTTAATTATTGTTTTTGTTATCCAATTTATTGGAGATTTAATTGTAAAAAGAATTGATAAACGTTAAGGAGTGTTTTAAATGAAAAAAGTATTTGGGTTATTATTTATTTCGATTTTAGCAGTCGTGCTAGTAGCTTGTGGTGGCGGTAGTGGCGACAAGAAAGAAAAGAACGAAACAATTAAAATTGGTGCATCACCAGCACCTCATGCTGAAATTTTAGAAGAAGCTAAACCACTTCTTAAAAAAGAAGGTTATGACTTAGAAATCAAGACAATCAATGATTACACAACACCTAACAAATTATTAGACAAAGGTGAACTTGATGCAAACTTCTTCCAACATACACCATACTTAAAAACTGAATCAAAAGAAAAAGGATATAAAATTGAATCAGCAGGTAACGTACATTTAGAGCCAATGGCAGTTTACTCTAAGAAATATAAAAAATTATCTGACTTACCAAAAAATGCAACAGTTTATGTATCAAACAATCCAGCAGAAGAAGGTAGATTCATCTCATTCTTCGTTAAAGAAGGATTAATCAAAATCAAAGACGGTGTTAAACCAGTTGACGCAACATTTGATGACATCGTAGAAAACAAGAAAAACATTAAATTCAACAATAAACAATCAGCAGAATTTTTACCTAAATCTTATCAAGCAGATGAAGGTGACGCTACAATCATCAACTCTAACTTTGCAATCGAACAAGGATTAAATCCACTTAAAGATTCAATTGCAGTAGAAGGAAAAGATTCACCATACGCAAACCTAATTGCAGTTCAAAAAGGTCATAAAGATGACAAACAAATTAAAGCTTTAATGAAAGTCTTACAATCTAAAGAAATTAAAGACTTCATTAACAAGAAATACGACGGAGCTGTAATCGCAGCTAAATAAGAAATTTAAAAAACATCTAGCCATATGGTTAGATGTTTTTTTGTATTATTACTCATCTTTGGGCATTATGTTTGTGTATGCTTTCATTTATAGATAAAATTTATTTAATTAATCGAAAAGGTAGTAAATTATGAAGATTATATTAGTTGGTGCTAATGGTATTATTGGTTCAGCAGTGGCAGAAGAACTTGCGTCAAACGGACATGAAGTTGTGAAAGTTGGACGTAACTCAGGTGACTATCAAATGGATATGTCAAATGTAGAAGATATTAAATTAATGTTTGAACAAATTCAAAATGTAGATGCAGTTGTTTCTACTGCAGGTGCAGCGAATTTTGATGATTTATCTGACTTAACACCTGAATCAAATGAAGTTGCTGTTACAAGTAAATTACTTGGACAAATCAACTTAGTACTGATCGGACAACATTATATTAATGATGGTGGAAGTTTCACATTAACAACTGGTGTTATTATGGACGAACCAATCAAAGGTGGCGTATCATCAGCAATGGCTGGTGGTGGTATTCAAGCATTTGTGAAATCAGCTGCATATGAATTAAAACGTGATTTAAGAATTAATAATGTAAGTCCAAATGTAATTGAAGAAGCACTCGAAGATTATGGTGATTTCTTTAAAGGTTATCAAGCAGTCCCAGCTAAAAAAGCCGCTAAAGCATACTTGAAAAGTGTAGAAGGTATTCATTCCGGTCAAACATACCGAGTTTATGAATAATATTTAAGAAAAAGCAGTCGATCTCCCTTTGTAAATGGAGAGTCGACTGCTTTTTGTTTTAGTAGAGATGAAATATGGGGAAGCTGCACGAAGACTGGTAGATATCGTGCGATAGGGTATAAAAATAGGGCATAACGCACGAAGACTGAGAGATATCGTGCGCAAGGGTATAAAATAAGGGCATAACGCACGAAGACTGGGAGATATCGTGCGATAGGGTATAAAAATAGGGCATAACGCACGAAGACTGAGAAATATCGTGCGCAAGGGTATAAAAATAGGGTATAACGCACGAAGACTGAGAGATATCGTGCGCAAGGGTATAAAATAAGGGCATAACGCACGAAGACTAGTAGATATCGTGCGCTAATCAATACTAAATATATCCGTTAAAGAAATAAATGATGAGCATAAATACGGCGATGGCATATAAAATGATACCGACAAATCTGTAATTTCTAACGTTGAATGTAGCGATTGTAACAATTGTAGCAGCTGTTAATAATGTGTTTAAGAGACTACTCAAATTAATAACATTGACTAAATTTAATAAAAGTATAAATGCACATATTGCACTTATAACGAATGTAAATTGTTCATAGCGTTTCATGTAATTTTCCTTTCATAAACTGCATATTTATTTATCATCATTATAGTATATATTGGATAGAAAGGCATTCGGAAGACGTTGAAATAGAATATTTATAAATTGAGAATTAATTGAAATGATTATCATTTGAAAAACATTTCAGAAAAATAGTTTATATGAGCAGTTTCTTCTATATAAATAAAGCGAAAATGTTTATTTGCCCGTGTAACTACGTTATAATATTAAGGGTAAAGATTCACAGCAAACTTTGACGTTACATTAAAATTATTATAAACTAGAAAAGATAATGTAGGGTTATCTTTTTTAAATGTGAATAAATTCTCTGGAGGGAAAAATAATATGGCATCAATATTAGAAATCAAAGATTTACACGTAGAAATCGAAGGTAAGAAAATTCTTAAAGGTGTAGATTTAACTATTAAACAAGGTGAAATCCACGCAATCATGGGACCTAACGGTACTGGTAAATCAACTTTATCATCTGCAATCATGGGCCATCCTAGTTATGAAGTAACACAAGGTGAAGTACTTCTTGATGGTGAAAATGTATTAGAAATGGAAGTTGACGAGCGTGCGCAAGCTGGTTTATTCCTAGCTATGCAATACCCATCAGAAATTTCTGGTGTAACAAATGCTGATTTCTTACGTTCTGCTATTAATGCTAAACGTGAAGAAGGCGACGAAATTAACTTAATGCAATTCATTAAGAAATTAGATAAACAAATGGATCTATTAGAAATGGACCAAGATATGGCTCAAAGATACCTAAACGAAGGTTTCTCTGGCGGTGAGAAGAAACGTAACGAAATTCTTCAATTAATGATGTTAGAACCTAAATTTGCAATTTTAGATGAAATTGACTCAGGTTTAGATATTGACGCATTAAAAGTTGTATCAAAAGGTATTAACAAAATGCGTGGAGAAGACTTTGGTTGTTTAATTATTACTCACTATCAAAGATTATTAAACTATATTACACCTGACTTTGTACACGTTATGATGCAAGGTAGAGTTGTTAAATCAGGTGGCGAAGAATTAGCAAAACGTCTTGAAGCAGAAGGTTACGAGTGGATTAAAGAAGAACTTAACATTAAAGACGAAACAATTAACGCTGAATAATATATGATCATGATAGTCAAGTAGGAGGAGTATAAATGGCAACTGAAACAAAGTTAAATATTAACGTTGAAGACTTAGTTAATTATTCAGCATCTCAAAATGAACCACAATGGATGACTGATTTAAGAAAAGAAAGTTTTCAAAAATTAGATACATTAGAAATGCCTAAACCAGACAAAACAAAAATTGACAGATGGGATTTTGATTCATTCAAAACACATACTGTTACAAGTGAAACATTTGATACTATTGACAATTTACCAGAATCAGTTCGTAAAATTATCGATACTGAAAATGCTACAAACTTAATTGTTCAACATAATAATACACCTGCTTTTACTAAAGTAGATGAAAAATTAGTCGAACAAGGCGTTGTAATTAAAGATTTAAAAACAGCTTTAATTGAAAATAGTGATTTAGTACAAAAATACTTCATGACAGATGCAGTTAAAGTTGATGAACATAGATTAACAGCTTTACACGCAGCATTAGTTAACGGTGGTGTATTTGTATACGTTCCTAAAAATGTTGTTGTAGAAAATCCTGTTCAATACGTTGTATTACATGATGATAGCGATGCAAGTTTCTTCAACCATGCGATTATCGTAACTGAAGAAAGTGCAGAATTAACATACGTTGAAAACTATTTATCTACAGTATCTTCAAACGAAGGTCAATTAAACATCGTTTCTGAAGTAATTGCTGGTGCAAACTCAAACATTACTTACGGTACAGTTGATTTCATGGATAAAGGCTTTACTGGTCACATTATCCGTCGTGGTACAGCTGCAGCTGATGCGACAATCGATTGGGCTTTAGGTTTAATGAATGACGGTAGTACAATTAATGACAACACGACTTATTTAATGGGTGACCGTTCAAACTGTAACTTAAAAACAGTCGTAGTTGGTCGTGGAGAACAAAAACAAAACTTCACAACACAAATCATTCAATATGGTAAAGAATCTAATGGTCACATATTGAAACATGGTGTTATGAAAGATAGTTCTTCTTCAATCTTTAATGGTATTGGTTATATCAAACACGGTGGTACTAAAGCAGATGCTCAACAAGAATCTCGTGTTCTTATGTTATCTGAAAAAGCACGTGGAGATGCAAACCCAATCTTATTAATTGATGAAGATGATGTAACAGCAGGACACGCAGCTTCAGTAGGTAGAGTAGATCCAACTCAACTTTATTACTTAATGAGTAGAGGTATTTCTCGTGAAGAAGCAGAACGATTAGTTATTCACGGTTTCCTTGACCCAGTTGTATCTGCATTGCCAATCGAAGACGTAAAACGTCAATTACGTGAAGTTATTGAATTAAAAGTAACAACACAAATATAAAAAAGGCACAGAAAGGTCTGATAATGTGGCCGAATCAACATTTAATGTAGAAAAAATTATAAAAGATTTCCCGATATTAGAACAACAAGTTAACGGTAGTAGACTCGTGTATTTAGATTCATCAGCCACAAGTCAAACACCTACTCAAGTCACTGATAGCATTGTAGATTACTACAACCGTTATAACTCTAATGTTCACCGAGGTGTGCATACACTAGGTACACTTGCTACGGATGCTTATGAAAAAGCACGTGAAACTGTTAGAAGATTTATAAATGCACAATATTTTGAAGAAGTTGTATTCACAAGAGGAACTACAACGGCAATCAACTTAGTGGCGCATAGTTACGGTGATGCAAATGTTTCTGAAGGTGATGAAATTGTTGTCACACAAATGGAACATCATGCGAATATCGTGCCATGGCAACAGCTTGCTAAAAGAACAGGTGCTAAACTTAAATTTATTCCAATGTCAGAAAGTGGCGAACTTGAAAGAGAGGCAATTGAAAGTACAATCAATGATCGAACTAAAATTGTCGCAGTCGCTCATGTGTCTAACGTATTAGGTACAATCAATGATGTTAAATATATTGCAGAAGTCGCACATCGTCATAATGCTATTATTGCAGTAGATGGTGCACAGTCAGCACCACATATGAAAGTGGATGTTCAAGATTTAGATGTAGACTTCTTTAGCTTTAGTGGTCATAAAATGTTAGGCCCTACTGGTATAGGTGTCTTATATGGTAAACGTGATTTATTAGATAAGATGGAACCAATCGAATTTGGTGGAGATATGATTGATTTTGTTGGATTAGAAGATGCAACATGGACAGACTTACCAACGAAATTCGAAGCTGGTACACCGCTTATTGCTGAAGCAATTGCTTTAGCTGAAGCGATTAAATATATTGATGCTATCGGTTTAGATAACATTCATCAACATGAGTATGATCTTGTGAATTATGCTTACAATGAAATGTCTAAAATTGATGGACTTGAAATATATGGACCTACTCCTGATAAAAGAGCTGGATTAATTACATTTAATGTAGAAGGTGTTCACCCACATGATTTAGCAACAGCATTAGATTCTGAAGGCGTAGCTGTAAGAGCAGGTCACCATTGTGCACAACCATTAATGAAATGGTTAAACCAATCATCAACAGCAAGAGCAAGTTTCTATATTTATAATACTACTGAAGATGTTGACCAACTCATTCAGGCACTAAATGGCGCGAAGGAGTTTTTCTCTTATGAATTTTAACAATTTAGATCAACTATACCGTTCTGTCATTATGGACCATTATAAGAATCCTCGTAATAAAGGCGTTCTTGAAGATGGCTCTCTAACAATAGATATGAACAATCCTACATGTGGAGATCGCATCCGCTTAACATTAGATGTAGAAGATAATGTTATTAAAGATGCTAAGTTTGAAGGTGAAGGTTGCTCTATTTCAATGTCTAGCGCATCTATGATGACTGAAGCGGTTAAAGGTCATACAATCGAAGAAGCATTAGAAATGAGTCAAGAATTCTCAAACATGATGCTTGGTGAATCCTACGATATTACAGAAGAAATGGGAGATATAGAAGCACTATCAGGTGTATCTAAATTCCCAGCAAGAATCAAATGCGCTACGTTAGCATGGAAAGCATTTGAAAAAGGAACAAAAGAGCAAAATAACGCGTAACTTTTGAAAAATGGGCGAACGCTATTATAAAAGAGGAGTGAAGAAAATGGCTAAAAAATCACCAGAAGTTGGAGATTATAAATATGGCTTCCATGATGAAGACGTTTCTATTTTCCGTTCAGGTAGAGGTTTAACAGAAGAAATCGTTAAAAAAATATCTGAAATGAAAGACGAACCACAATGGATGCTTGATTTTCGTTTGAAATCATTAAAACAATTTTACAAAATGCCAATGCCAATGTGGGGTGGCGATTTAACAGAGTTAAACTTTGATGAAATCACATACTACGTTAAACCATCAGAACGTTCAGAGCGTTCATGGGATGAAGTACCAGAAGAAATCAAAAATACTTTCGATAAATTAGGTATTCCTGAAGCAGAACAAAAATATCTTGCAGGTGTATCTGCACAATATGAATCAGAAGTTGTTTACCACAACATGGAACAAGACTTAGAAGAACAAGGTATTATCTTCAAAGATACTGATTCAGCATTACGTGAAAACGAAGAATTATTCAAAGAATATTTCGCAAGTGTTATTCCAGCTGCAGATAATAAATTCTCAGCATTAAACTCAGCAGTTTGGTCTGGTGGATCATTCATTTACGTACCAAAAGGCGTAAAATTAGAAACACCACTTCAAGCTTACTTCAGAATTAACTCTGAAAACATGGGTCAATTTGAAAGAACATTAATTATTGCTGATGAAGGTTCTTCAGTACACTATGTAGAAGGTTGTACAGCACCTGTTTATACGACTAATTCATTACACTCAGCTGTAGTTGAAATTATCGTTAAGAAAGATGCATACTGCCGTTATACAACAATCCAAAACTGGGCTAACAATGTTTATAACTTAGTTACGAAACGTACTTTCGTATATGAAAATGGTACGATGGAATGGATTGATGGTAACTTAGGATCTAAATTAACAATGAAATACCCATCTTGTTTCTTACTTGAAGAAGGCGCTAGAGGTATGACTTTATCTATCGCACTTGCAGGTAAAGGACAAGTTCAAGACGCTGGTGCAAAAATGATTCATAAAGCACCTAATACGTCATCAACAATTGTTTCTAAATCAATTTCTAAAAATGGTGGTAAAGTTGTTTACCGTGGTCAAGTACACTTCGGACGTAAAGCAACTGGCGCACGTTCAAACATTGAATGTGACACATTAATTATGGATAACGAATCTACATCAGATACAATTCCTTACAATGAAATCATGAACGATAACATTTCATTAGAACACGAAGCGAAAGTTTCTAAAGTATCTGAAGAACAATTATTCTATCTAATGAGCCGTGGTATTTCAGAAGAAGAAGCAACTGAAATGATCGTAATGGGCTTCATCGAACCATTTACAAAAGAATTACCAATGGAATACGCAGTAGAAATGAACCGACTAATCAAATTCGAAATGGAAGGTTCAATTGGATAATACCAATTAAACTGTGTAAGACAATGTTTATAGATAAAATAACCCTGTATAAGTTCTTAGTCGTAAGAACTTATACAGGGTTTTTCTATTTCTTAATCTACTTTAGAGAATGTGTTTATAAAGTAATCTTCGATTTTGTTCGTGCATGCTTGCCTAGGGTATGGTTCGAGTCTGTAGTCTCTCACGCATACTATTCCCTCAGGCGTCAGCACTTAACAAAATCGATGGTATATTTTTTAAAATAGAAAATATATACCATCTTATGTGTTTGTGGTATTATTTTTACAAATTAAGGAAATAGAAAATAAAGTCTAACAAGGTTATCATAATGAGGTGGTCAACGTTGAATAATTTAAAAGAAATTTTTAAAAATATAACAATACTAGAAATTATATGCTTTATACCATTTATGTTTTTGTTTTCGTATTTACCTAATTCAAATATGATATGTATAATTGTTAATATAGTTATAGTCATTTTTTGTTGCTTAGGTGCTTCACATTTATTTTGTTTAATCAATGATTATAAAAAGAATAAGGCTAACAAGTAAATGGAGGTAGACAGTGTTTAATATTGTACTAATTATATGTATACTTGTAATTTCTTTAACCCTTTCTATATACGTTGCAATATCTAAAAATATAAATATTATTGCTTCTATAGAGCATGATAAAGTAAAACCAGAAAATATAGCTAAAATCTCATACATATTTGCTACTTGTTTATTTTTAGGAACAGTATTGATTGTTGCTGGAGATTTAGTTTATGATTTTAATTTTATATTATCAATCTTTTTTATTATATTAGGTATTTCAGTTCTCTTATTGTTTTATGTCTTATTTATGATAATAGAAAAGAAGTAAATTTTGGATTTATAATACTACCAGATAAAGAAAGCCCCGTAGAATTTCTACGGGGTTTTTCAATACTTTAATCAATTTTAGATAATGTAACGGATGATGTTCTATTTCTTAAGTCTACTTCGATTTCTTCAAGGCTTCTGCCTCTTGTTTCTGGTAAGTATTTAATGACAAATATCATTGCGAGTATACCGATGACTGCAAAGATTAGAAATACTTGTTCGATTCCCATTACTGATGTGAGTAGTGGGAAGAATTGTGCGACTAATAAACTACCTATTGATAATGATAATGTTGCGATACCTGTTGCTGCACCTCTTGCTCTCATTGGGAATAGTTCTGGTAACATGATCCATAAGATTGGTCCCCAAGTGAATGCGAAAAAGACAATGAACAATGTTAAACAAGCCACAATGATCCATGCGCCGACTGTTGAATGTAATCCGATTGTCCAAACGAGTGTCGCCATAATAAGTAATGAACAAACCATGCCGATATTACCTGTAATGAGTAGTTTTTTACGGTCGATTTTATCCATTATATATATTGCAAATATCGTTACAATTACATTGACTGATCCGATGCCGACTGTTCCAAGAATAGCTGTTGCATCTCCTAAACCTGCTTTACTAAAGATTGTTGGTGCATAGTAAATGATGGCATTAATGCCGATGATTTGTTGGAGTAGTGCAAATATACAGCCTATAACAAGTACGGGTCTTAGCCAAACGGATTTTAAGACTGTCCATGTACTTTCTGATATACGAATGATTTCTTTCATTTCGTCAATTTCTTTATCAATTTCTGATTGTTTTCTTGTAATCGCCATAACTTTTCTAGCGGCTTTTTCACTTTTATGTTCAAGTAACCATCTAGGGCTTTCTGGCATAAAGTAAACACCGATCATTAAGATGACAGAAGGTACAACTGCTAATCCAACCATCCATCTCCAAGCTTCCATATCTGCGAATGCATAGTTGACTAAATATGAAGCTAGAATACCTATTGTGATCATCAGTTGGTTTAATGAACTTAAAGAACCTCTCGTGTCAGTAGGTGCCATTTCTGATAAATAGACAGGCACGATCGCTGTAGAGCCACCAACTGCTAAACCGATTATAAATCTACCTAAGACTAAGATAACCATTGATTGTGCTAATGATAGAATTAATGCGCCGACGATAAAGACAATCGCAATAACAAATACAAGCTTTCTTCGACCGAGTTTATCCGATAGTGGTCCACTGAATCCTGAGCCGAATATTGCACCAACTAACATTGAACTCACGACTAAACCTTCAGTGAAACTTGTGAGTGGTATATCATTTTTTATAAAAAGCAACGCGCCAGATATAACACCCGTGTCATATCCGTAAAGCAATCCACCTAAAGCACCTAGGAAGAAAATTAACTTCGTTCTATAATTGCTTGCTTCCATTTTATTACCCCCATGTAATTTGAATAACGCCATCAGAAACTTTAGTTAAAATAAAAGTTTGGAGCTCATTGATGATATTTAATTATTTAAGATAACTAAAAAAGTTGTAATTACTCTTTGAATCTGATTTAATTATTAATGTAAGCCTTTTCAAATAGAAAATCAAGTAATATATGAATAAAAATATTTATTTTAGTTATTTTGAATTACTTAAAGTTAAGGAGGGTTGTCGTGAAGCAATCATCTCGGATCAATATTAATTTAATGAAAGATTATAATAAGCAACTTGTATTAAGGACGATTCAAAAGTATGGACCAATCTCTAGAGTAGAAATTGCAAATAGAATTGACTTATCAAGACCTTCCGTTTCAGAAATTGTTTCAATATTAATTGATGAACAATGGATAGAAGAGAATGCAATGGAAAGAAAAGTTAGAGGCAGACAACCGATACCACTTGATATTAATAAAGAGAAGAAAGTGATGATTGGATTAGAAATTGGTGCATATAGAACGAGTATTATTGTCAGCAATTTGAGAGCAGAAATCTTATTTGAGAAACAAATAGAAATGGATTTACAAAAAGATCCGAATGACATGATTGTTTATTTAGGACAAGAAATTCGTTTAATTGCAGAAGAATATTCAGCACAGCAAATTGAAGTGCTTGGTATTGGAGTAGGCATGCACGGATTGGTCGATACTCAAAATGGTACAAATATCTTTGCACCAAACTTAGGATGGCGAAATATCGAAATTAAATCGATATTAGAATCTGAAACAGACTTGATGGTCTTAGTTGATAATGATTGTAATAGTGCAGCACTTGCGGAAATGTGGTTTGGCCAAGGTAAAGAAGAAACAAACTTTATCTCGGTCATCGTGGATTATGGCGTTGGTGCAAGTATTATCAATAATGGATCGATTTTAAGAGGCAATCATCATATTACAGGTCAAATTGGACATGTCACGATAGATCCAGACGGTCCATTATGTTCTTGCGGTAATTATGGTTGTTTAGAAACATTAACTTCAGAAACAGCAATTTTAAAAATGATTAAGCGTCAATTAAAAATTGGTCGTAAAAGTCAAATATTAAATCTACAGTCTGAAATTGATGAATTAAGTATTGAAGATTTTTATGAGGCAGTAAATCAAGGCGATGAATTATGTGTCCAAATTGCTAAAGAAGTTGGTAGGAATCTTGGTTTAGGCTTTGCAATATTAATCAATTTATTTGGACCAAAATTTATTGTATTAGGTGGTAGTTTAACAAAAATTAGTCATCTCTTACTACCAGAAATAAAAGCAATCATTCGGTTAAAAGTAATGGGTGAAGATGCGAAAGAGACACCAATTGTAACTTCTGCTTTAGGAGACGATTTATATACGATTGGTGCAGCATCTTTAATAGTAGAAGAAATATTCTCATTACCTAAACCAAATAAATGAATATAAGGAGGAATTATAAATGAGTGAATTAAATGAACAAGTCATTATTGTAACTGGCGCAGGAAAAGGTATCGGTAAAGGTATTGCAAAACAACTTGGCAGTAAAGGGGCAAAGATTGTCGTTGCTACAATCGATCCAGAGTTTGGTAAAGAAACAGTAGCAGAAATAATCGATAACGGTGGCGACGCATACTTTGTTGAAACAGATGTATCTAAAGAAGAAAGTATTATTAATATGGTTAACGAAACAGTGAATCATTATGGAAAAATCAACACACTTGTTAATAATGCAGGTATCACAGTGTTTAAATCAATTGAAGAAGCAACAGTTGAAGATTGGGATTCAATTATCAATATTGATTTGAGAGGAACATTCTTATGTTCGAAACATGTCATCCCTGAAATGAAGAAACAAGGTGGCGGTTCAATTATCAATATTTCTTCAAACCATTCAATCGCGACTTTACCAGATACTGATATGTATGCTGCAGCTAAAGGTGGCGTTAATGCGATGACAAGAGGTATGGCATTAAGTTTAGGTAAATACAATATTCGTGTAAATGCGATATGTCCAGGATTTACGAACACATCACATTTGAAAAATTGGTTCGATTCAATGGAAAACGAAGATGAAGTGAGACAAGGGGTCTTAGATTTACACGCGACATCAAGAATTAATGAACCAGAAGATATTGGTAAATTAGCACAATATTTAGCATCTGATGATTCTGAAATGATGACTGGTGAACATTTAGTCATTGATGGTGGTTTATCTGCACGTTTATACAATGCAGACGGCTATTAAGTTATAAGGAGGGTCATGAAGATGGATGTATTGTCTATTGGAGAAACGATGGTTGTGTTTGCACCTAAAGAAGTAGGACCAATGCGTTATGCTCAAGACTTTTCAACGCATATAGCTGGGGCTGAAACAAATACGCTAATTGGGTTAGAAAAGCTTGGCGTTAAAACTGGTTGGATCAGTCAATTAGGAAATGATGAATTAGGGCAGAAGATTTTAAATTTTGTTCGTGGTGAAGGTATTAATGTAGATTCTGTAAAATTAATATCTGAGGCACCAACTGGTATTTTTCTTAAAGAGAAATTTCGACAAGATCAAACACGCGTTCATTATTATAGAAAAGGTTCAGCAGCCAGTCTAATGTCTGAAGCAAATATAGATGAAAGTTATGTCGCTCAATTTAAATATTTATATGTCACAGGTATTACGCCTGCTTTGAGTGCATCTTGTAAACAGACAATATTTAAGCTCATTTCGACAGCAAAATCATTAGGATTACAAATTGTTTTCGATCCAAACTTAAGACTCAAATTATGGTCTGAAGATGAAGCGAAAGAAACTTTAAAACAATTAATCGCTTTAAGTGATATTGTGTTGCCAGGAACGAGTGAAGGGGCATTTTTATTCAATACACAATCTGAAGAAGAAATCGCCCAAGAAATTATTAAATTAGGTGCATCAACAGTAGTTGTTAAATTAGGAAGTAAAGGTGCTTACTATGTACATAAGGATATTTCAGGTTATGCAAAAGCTTCAAAAGAAATAGAAGTCGTTGATCCTGTTGGTGCTGGAGATGGCTTTGCGGCAGGTTTAATCGCAGGTATTATCGAAGGATTGTCCATTCATGAAGCGACTGAACAGGCTTGTAATGCAGGTGCACTCGTGACAACAGTTAAAGGTGATGTTGAAGGCTTACCAACTAAAGAAGAAATTGAACAGATGAAACATACAGGTCATATAGATGATGTAATTAGATAAGGAGGCGTCTAAAATAGATACATTACAAACAATCAAAGAAACTAAATTAATCGCAATTTTACGAAATGCAAAACCCAATGATATTTTACCAATCGTAGAAACGTTATATAAAGCAGGTATTCGTGCCATTGAGGTTACGATGAATTCACCTAAAGCGTTAGAATCTATTGAACTGATCTCTAATGAAATGAAGGATAAAGTTGTAGTCGGAGCAGGTACAGTCTTAGATGCAGAATCGGCAAGGTTAGCTATTTTAAGTGGTGCAACGTTTATATTGTCGCCAACGGTAGATAAAGATACGATTCGCATGAGTAAAAAATATGGTGCCGTAAGTATACCAGGTGCTATGACACCAACAGAAATTCTAGAAGCTTATGAATACGGTGGAGATATTATTAAAGTCTTTCCAACAACAAGTTTAGGTCCTGAATATATTAAAGATTTACAAGGTCCATTACCGCATATACCACTTTTACCAACAGGTGGTGTGAGTATAGACAATGTTACAGACTTTATTGAAGCGGGAGCTGTTGGCGTTGGTTTAGGAAGTGCTTTAGTAAATACGAAAGTAGAAACGAATAAAGCGTATTTTGAGGAACTAGAACAAAAGGCACAAGCATTTTATAACAAAGTACATTGAAGAGGAGTGCTAACATGAAGATTGTAGACTATGAGTTGTTTCAAGTACCACCGCGTTGGTTGTTTCTAAAAATTACGACGGACGAAGGTATCGTCGGATGGGGTGAACCTGTAATTGAAGGTAAAGCTCAAACTGTTGGTGCAGCAGTTGATGAATTTATGCAACAGTTGATTGGCAAGAATCCTTTAAATATTGAAGATCACTGGAATATGATGTATAGAAGTAGCTTTTATAGAGGTGGTCCAATTTTAATGAGTGCCATTTCTGGCATAGATCAAGCATTGTGGGATATTAAAGGTAAATATTATAACGCGCCTGTTCATGAATTATTAGGAGGGGCATGTAGAGAATCTATGAAAGTATATTCATGGATTGGTGGTGACAGACCTCAAGATACTGCGAACGCTGCTAAAAAAGCTTTTGAAAATGGTTTTGAAGCAATCAAAATGAATGCAACTGAAGAATTACAGTATATAGATAGTTATGACAAGATAGAAAGTGTTGTTCAACGTGTAGCTGGCATTAGAGAAGCAGCTGGCAATCAGTTAGGTATTGGAATTGATTTTCACGGGCGTGTTCATAAACCAATGGCTAAAGTATTAGCGAAAGAATTAGAGCCATACAATCCGATGTTTATAGAAGAACCAGTGTTAAGTGAAAATATAGAAGCGGTTAGAGAAATTAGTCAAACGACAACTATTCCTATAGCGCTAGGGGAAAGACTATTTTCAAGATGGGATTTCAAACCTATTTTAGAAAGTGGATTTGTCGATATCATTCAACCTGATTTATCACATGCTGGTGGTATAACAGAATGTAAAAAAATTATTTCTATGGCAGAAGCTTATGATGTAGGTGCTGCACCTCATTGTCCACTTGGACCTATCGCTTTAGCATCATGTCTACAAGTAGATGCAACTTGTCACAATGCTTTTATTCAAGAACAAAGCTTAGGCATTCATTACAATAAAGACAGTGATATTCTAGACTATATTACAAACAAAGAAGTATTTGAATTTAAAGATGGATATGTAGATATTCCTAAAAAGCCGGGCCTTGGTGTAGAAATAGATGAAGCACATGTCAGAAAAATGGCGGAAGTCGGGCATGATTGGCATAATCCAGTTTGGAGACATAAAGATGGAAGCATTGCGGAATGGTAAATATAACGTATGTTTATAACATGATTAAAGGCTGAGACAATGATGTCTCAGCCTTTAATTGATTTCTCTATATTCATAAACTTGAAGTGGGTTGAACTTTATTAAATAATGATTATACCATGTGCTTAATCCATATTTTTGTTTGTAATGTTCTAAAGCTTCATCTATATAACCTTCAGATACGTCTAAATAATTACTTAGTTCAAATTTATTATGGACACCTGATTGGTATGCTTGCACAATACTTTTTAAAGGTATAATTTTTTCAAATCCTAATCTTCTTGCTTTATGCTCGAATTTCCATTTCCATAATTCACTTGTATCGAGAATATCTCCATAAGATATATCATGATGGGCTAACTCTTCTCCTAGCACTTCTAACTTTTCTTTGTTAGATAAATCATCTTTCAATAAAATTAATCCATCTACATATAAACCTTTCAGTTGATTTGGAAGGTTACTTGTTTCTTTAATCACGATGTGTTCATTATTGATAAGTGTTTTTTCATATCTATTCAAATTATCCCCACCATATTATCCGTTTAATAAATCATTTGTTTTGATGCTTTAGAAAATCAACATATTCTAATACTTTCTTCAATTCTTCTTCTGTTAATTCTCCATCTAAATGTGCTGCAATCGTTTCTGCAGTAGAGTTATAAGTTTGTTTAGCTTCCCCGTCTAAAATATAACTGACACTTACATCAAATAACTTTGCCATTTCTTCTATTTTCTTCATCTTTGGTGCTTTTCTTCCTGTTTCCCAATATGAAATGGATTGTTTTGAAACTTGTAACGCATCTGCTAATTTTTGTTGCGTCCATCCATTTTTCGTTCTTAATAAACTTATTTGTTCAGAGAGTTTATTTTGAGACACCATAAGTTTCCCGCTCCTTATATGATTGATACTCTTATTATAACCTATAGTTATATTTTATCAATAATTTTGTAGAAAAATATAACTAAAAGTTATTGACGTCAACCAAAAGTTATATTATAGTGTAACCAAGGAGGTGATACACATGGTTAAAATGAACTTCAAAACAGATAAAGTAAATTTGAATTATTCCGAAGAAGATAACAGAATCCCAATTGATCCAGACAAAGTTAAACAATTTATCGCAATGATAGGTGGGTTCTTAGGTGCACTATATTTAGCATTGAATGCATCTGGTATTTCGGTAGAATGGTTGAATCCTCAAAAGTTAAATGCGTGGATGAACGTATTAAACACAGGTATACCTATTGTATTTGTGCTTTATGGTATTTGGAAAAACACATTCATTTTTACAAATCAATCACGTGAACAAGAAAAGTTCTTAAAAGAATCTGGTAAAAAATAAAAAATGAGAAAGGATGTTTGAATGTTAACAGCTATAACTTATTTAACTAAAAAAGGATGGGAAATTTCATCAGACCCGAGAACGTACGATCAATATCCGAAAAATTATGGATATAGAAATTACAGAGAAGATGGTATAAATTATGATGCCTATTGTAGTGGTTATCATAGAGCATTTGATGTCTATAGTAATGAAACGAATCAAATTCCAGCTGTTACTAGTGGAACAGTTATATTAAGTGAACCATTTGGTAATTTCGGAGGCACAATTGAAATTAGAGATAATAATGGCAATGATTGGATTTACGGACATATGCAAAGAGATACATTGCAATTTTCTAAAGGTGATAAAGTCATTCAAGGTGACATCATTGGTTTACAAGGGAATAGTAATTATGACAATAATCCGATGAGTGAACATTTGCATATCCAATTACGTCAAAAAGGTGAAGACATTTCTAAAGAAGTAACAAGAGTGTGCAGTGGTATGCCAATTGAAAATTATGACATATCCAAACTTAATCAAAAATTAGATCAATCTAACAATAAAGGAGCCGTTAAAATGAGTAGAAAAATTATGATTGTAGCAGGGCATGGATATAATGATCCGGGCGCAGTAGGAAATGGAACAAATGAAAGAGATTTTATTAGAGCAAATATCGTAGACAGAGTAGCAAATTATTTAAAACAAGCAGGTCATACAGTTGGAATATATGGTAAAGACCAAGATATGTATCAAGACACAGCATACGGCGAACAAGTCGAAAATAAAACAGATTACGGATTATATTGGGTTAAATCACAAGGTTATGAAATTGTAGTAGAATTTCATTTAGATTCAGCAGCCGCATCAGCTACAGGAGGTCATGTTATTATTCCAAGTGGATTAGCAGCAGACAGTATTGATACAGCATTACAAGCAGCCGTGAAAAAACATGTAGGTACTGTTAGAGGCATTACAGAAAGAAGTGACCTATTACATTGTAACGTTGCTAAAGCAGAATATATCAATTACCGATTAGTAGAATTAGGATTTATTACCTCAACAAAAGATATGAATTACATTAAAAATAATTTAAATGCATATACAAAATCACTAGCAGAAGCCATTAACGGCGGTGCCCTCAATACAAATCCAACAACATATACAGTCGTAGCAGGAGATACACTATGGAGTATCAGTCAAAAAACAGGCGTTACCGTAGCAACATTAAAGAAATTGAACGGATTAACATCAGATGTCATACAAATCGGACAAGTATTGAAATTAAAATAGGAGACAAAATAATGAATAAAAATGCAGAAAAAAATACCTTAACCATAAAAATTATACAATGACGGCCATCATTAAATAACATTATGTAAGGTATCCGAATAAATTTAATATACCACAAAACCCTCGCTATCAACAAACAAATAGCGAGGGTTTTAAATGTAAAAAACTGTATAAAAAGTAATTGACAGAATATTATGAATTAAATATATTATTCTTAAGACGTATTGAATTTAATTATTTCATTCAAATTACGCTCTATCGTGATACTTATTACTGGTATAAATATTGTTTGTTGAAAGATGCAAGAAGAGGTGAGACTCAATAATGAAAAAATTAATTTATACATTAATAGCAAGCATTATGGTCATTTGTATAATTTTATTTACGATGAAAAATATTGATGAAAAAATAGATGTAATTAATCCATTAGTTAAAAGAGGTTGGAGTTATGCTAAGGTTCCATATAGTAAAGATGTTGAACATTTAAGTAAGCAAGAAATTATAAATATCCAAGATTATAAAGATATTGAATCTTATGATGAAAATGGTCATAAAAATAACTACTTATTGGACTTTAAAGGATATAGTCCTTCTGAAAAATATGTAAAAATTGATCACAAAGGTAAGTGGGTTTATTTTATAGAATATATCAGTAAATCAGAGTATGAAAAAGTGACTAAACAATAAATCTTGTAAATGTTTTAAGATAACAAATTACTAAATAATATTTTTGGAATACAATATTTAAAACGGCTAGGACATTATTGATTGTCATAGCCGTTATTTTTTTGAGTTGTAAAGTATGGTGGATTTAGTAACAAAAATCGGGCGAAGTGTAACTAAGGGGGTCTATAGTAACAAAAATCGGGCGAAGTGTAACTAAGGCAGCCTATAGTAACAAAAGTTGGTCGAAATGTAACTAAGTGCGTTCATAGTAACAAAGGTCGTAGGAAGTGTAACTAAGTCGACCTATAATTACAAATCGTATAAGAAGTGTAACGAGCGACATACGATTCTTTACTGCTCATTCATAGTTTTACATAATTTTAATCAAACAAACTGAACTATAAATACTCTGTGTGGTATGATGAGTATGGTGATGAGATATGATAAAAATTGGCCTAACTGGATGGGGAGATCATGATTCTTTATATGAAGACCTGTCTAATAAAAAAGATAAGTTAAAAGCATATGCTGCTCATTTTCCTATTGTGGAATTAGATGCAACTTATTATGCGATTCAACCGCAACGAAATATTGAAAAATGGATTCGGGAAACGCCTAATAATTTTAAGTTTGTTGTTAAGATTCATCAGGCGTTAACAGGTCATGCTGAGGTAACTGATTTTGCTGAAGACAAAATGACATTGTTTAATTTATTTAAAGATTCGATGGCACCGTTGAAAGCATCAGGAAAGTTAGCGATGATTCTCGTACAGTTTCCACCTTGGTTTGATTTACAGCCTCAAAATATTAATTATTTACGTTATGTACGTGAGCAATTAAAAGATTTTGATGTTTGTATCGAATTCCGTAATCGTACTTGGTTTAAAGAAGATGTTAAAGAGTATACGTTGGAGTTTTTAACCGAAATGAAATTTATTCACAGTGTTTGTGATGAACCACAGAGTGGAGAAGGGTCTATACCACTTATTAATCGTATTACGCATGATGTTGCTTTCGTCCGTTATCATGGTAGAAATGTAAACGGATGGACGAAGAAAGATATGACAGATCAAGAGTGGCGTGATGTCAGATATTTATATGATTATAATGAAGCAGAACTTAAAGAGTTAGCTGATAAAGTTAAAATTTTAGAGCATAAAGCGAAAGATGTTTATGTAGTATTTAATAATAATTCTGGTGGACATGCTGCACAAAATGCCAAAACTTACCAAAAGTTATTAGATATAGAATACGAAGGTTTAGCGCCTAAGCAACTTAAATTATTTTAGAGGTGACAGGTATGGCATATTTAGTGTTAATTATTATAGGTGTATCGTCTGCAATATTAGGGGCGTTAGTTGGAATTGGTGGCGGAATTATTATTGTTCCGTCACTCGTATACTTTGGTATAGACCATCAATTATTGGCTGGTATGACACCACAAAGAGCGATTGGTACATCATCTGTTATTTTAATTACAACGGGTTTAACAGCAACATTAGGCTATTTGAAAACGAAGCAAGTTGATGTAAAAAATGGATTGATATTCTTAGTGGGTATTATTCCGGGTGCTTTACTCGGTGCATATTTAAGTAAGTATTTTACTTTAGATTCATTTAATTTGTACTTTGGTATTTTCTTAATCTTTATTTCTATCGTATTAATGATACGTAATCATGTGAAACCAATAAAGTATTTCCAACAAGAAAAGTATTTAAAATCATTTACAGATAGATATGGCGAACATCATAAATATGGTGTACCACCGTTTGTTGCTATTGTTTCATCATTTATTGTTGGTATAACGACTGGTTTATTCGGTATCGGTGGTGGTGCATTAATGACACCATTGATGATTATTGTATTTAGATTCCCACCACATGTTGCTGTTGGTACAAGTATGATGATGATATTCTTCTCAAGTTTATCAAGTTCTGTCAGCCACATTGTACAAGGTAATGTACTTTGGGTACATGCGATTGTATTGATTATTTCAAGTTACTTTGGTGCAAAAATCGGTGTAAGAATAAATAGCAGAATGAAGTCAGACACTGTCGTTTTAGTTTTAAGATTTACAATGTTAATCTTAGGTATATATTTGATTATAAAAAGTGTTTTATAAGGAGTTGGATTTGTGAAACTCACGATATTTCATACAAATGATATACACAGTCATTTAAATACATATGCCAAAATATCTCAGTATATTAAAGACGAAAGAAGTAGATGTCAGCATGATACACTATATATTGATATAGGTGATCATATAGATTTATTTCATCCTTTAACAGAAGCATCACAAGGTAGAGAAAATGTTAATATTTTAAATGACAGTCACGTAGATGTTGTAACAATAGGTAACAATGAAGGTATGACAATATCTCATGATGCCTTAAACCACTTATATGATGAAGCTCAGTTCGATGTTACTTGTTGTAATTTATTTGATTTAGATGGCAATTTACCAAATCATATAACTTCTCATGTTGTTAAAGATATTAATGGTATTAAAGTATGTATGATTGGTTTGACAGCACCATTTAATCATATTTATGAAAGACTTGATTGGAAAGTGACGTCACCATTACTTGCGCTAAAGAACGAAATCGAACAAGTGGAAGAATCATATGATGTACTGCTCGTACTTAGTCATGTCGGCATCTTCTTTGATGAGCAAATTTGCAAAGAATGTCCGGAAGTAGACGTTATCTTCGGTGCACATACACATCATTACTTTGAGAATGGCGAAGAACAAAATGGTGTGTTGATGGCAGCAGCTGGTAAATATGGGCATTATGTTGGTAAAGTAGATTTAGTTATTGAAAATCAAAAAGTTATTCATAAAGAAGCGGTAATTATTAATTCTGACTTAATTGAAGAAGTTCCAAATGATTATGAAGAAAAAGGTAAGGCATTATTAAATAAACCGATTCTTAAAGGGAATTTTTCATTACCACGACGACTTAACAGTGCAAGTTATACAACGGATTTATTATGCGAAAGTGTATTAGAATTTACAGGAGCAGACTGTGCAATTATTAATGCAGGTCTTATTGTTAAAGGTAAGACAGGTAATGAGTTAACAGAATACGATATTCATCAAATGTTACCGCATCCTATAAACACTGTTTCAGTAGATTTAAGAGGTGTAGAACTTAAACAAATTATCTATAAAGCGATGGAACAGTCCTATATGGATGAAGTAGCATTTGGATTTGGCTTTAGAGGGGATATTTTTGGAGGATATGTATTTAAAAATATCGGCTATATTGAGTCTACAGGTCAATGTTTTGTGAATGGAAAAGAAATAGAAGATCATGAACAATATAAGCTCGGTACAATTGATATGTACACATTCGGAAGATACTTCCCAATATTGAAAGATATGAATATAAATTATATTATGCCAGAGTTTTTAAGAAATATTTTTGAACAAAAGTTATTACAACATGAAAAGAAAGTGTAATGAGCATTTAAATTTATACTTATATTCGTTATAATATATAAAGATGAAAATTAATAATAGAAGGGTGTTCACGTATATGGCTACTAAAAATGAAGAAATATTACGTAAACCAGACTGGTTAAAAATAAAATTAAACACGAATAAGAATTACACAGGCTTGAAGAAAATGATGCGTGAGAAGAATCTTCATACAGTTTGTGAAGAAGCTAAATGTCCAAACATTCACGAATGTTGGGGTGAAAGACGTACGGCTACATTTATGATTTTAGGTGCAGTTTGTACGAGAGCATGTCGTTTCTGTGCAGTTAAAACAGGTCTTCCAAATGAGTTGGATCTAGATGAACCACAACGTGTAGCAGAATCAGTTCAACTTATGAACTTAAAACACGTAGTAATTACAGCTGTAGCAAGAGATGACTTGAAAGATGCTGGTTCTAACGTTTATGCAGAAACAGTACGTAAAGTAAGAGAGTTAAATCCATATACAACGATTGAAATTTTACCATCAGATATGGGTGGTAGTTATGAAGCATTAGAAACATTAATGGCTTCTAAACCAGATATTTTAAACCACAATATCGAAACAGTTAGACGCTTAACACCAAGAGTTAGAGCACGTGCAAAATACGACCGTACATTAGAATTCTTAAGAAGATCTAAAGAAATGTACCCAGATATTCCTACGAAATCTAGCTTAATGGTTGGACTTGGTGAAACAGTTGAAGAAATTTATGAAACAATGGATGATTTACGTGCAAACGGCGTAGATATTATGACAATCGGTCAATATTTACAACCATCACGTAAACATTTGAATGTTCAAAAATACTACACACCTTTAGAATTTGGTAAATTAAGAAAAGTAGCGATGGAAAAAGGCTTTAAACATTGCCAAGCTGGTCCAATGGTACGTAGTTCTTATCACGCAGATGAACAAGTTAATGAAGCTGCTAAACAAAAACATATTCTAGGTGAACAAGCACTTAATAACTAATAAGGTGATTGAATGTTAACTAAAATAGAAAATAACTATTTTGAAGTGATTAAAGATGATCAGAAATCTTTCAATGAAGAACAATTTACATCACGTTATTCTGAAATTCTAGATAAATATGATTTTATTGTTGGTGACTTTGGTTACGAGCAACTTCGTTTAAAAGGCTTTTATCATGATTCTAATAAAAAAAGTGATGCAAATAAGCGATTCTCTGCCATTCAAGATTATATATTAGAATATTGTAATTTTGGATGTAAATATTTTGTGTTGAGACGATTATCTAAATCTGAGATATCTAAATTAACAGCAGAAGAAGCAACTTTCATAGACGAAGAACATAAATTAGAAGATGTTAAAATAGAGCCAACAATTCAGCAAAACACTAAACAAGAGCAGCAAAACAAACAACAAGAAGCTGAAACAGTAGAAATAGAAGAAGACGTAATTGAAGAACAACCTACATCTAAAAATACTTTAAAAGATTATTTATAAACGAAAGAGCCCGGAAAATTCCGGGCTCTTTCGTTTATTGAGCTATAGCGAGTGTTGTGAACACTATTGTATGAAGTTGATTGTATAATATAGGTGCGTTAGTAACAAAAATCGGTCGAAGTGTAATTAAGAGGGTCTATAGTAACAAAAATCGGTCGAAGTGTTACTATGGAGGGCCTATAGTAACAAAAGTCTGTCGAAGTGTTACTATGGAGTGCCTTATTTACAAAACTACTGAGAAGTGTCATTACTGGACTTCTTATTTGCACTTTCGGCCAAACTTGCTAATAACGGCACCAGTATTTGCACTTTCGTCCAGACCTGCTAATAACGCTCACACTAAAAAAATACATACTTAATTCAACCTTATATATCTATAACATCATGTAAATATTCTGTTACTTCTTCGCCTTCTTCTTCTGTTAAACCGAGGATGTGACTAATATAGCCTTCTTCTTCTAAGTCATCTTTACCAATAATACCAAATGTATTGTTTTGAGTATTGAGTACCATTGTTTTTCCATAATGTCTATCTGTATAAATCAGTGTTAAGTCATAGCGACTGTGTTCACCGACAAATCCTACAAATTGTATTTTCGCTTCATCTTGCTCATCATATAAGAACATATCTATCATGTTTAGCGACTCCTTTTTAAAAATCTTTCTTTACTTGTATAGTATACAGAGCAATGCCCTACAATTCAAAATTATGATATGATGATATATGGATAGGAGGTCTTCTACATGTATTTCGTAGATAGCAAAACTTTAACTTTAAAATTAAATTATTTAGAAAAATTGACGGTAGATTTTGAAAGCGAGAAAAATTCTCCATATGCTTTAGAAAGAATCGCACATATGATGATTGAATCTGTAGTCGATATTGGGAATTTGATTATTGATGCATTTATTTTAAGAGATCCTGGTAATTATAAAGATGTGATTGACATTATGGAACTTGAAAAAGTATTCCAACCTTCAACTGCTGAAGCAATTAGAACATCTATTGATTACAGAAAAGAACTTATTCGAAATTATGAAAACCTTGATCACAATCAATTAAGAAAAGCTTTTGAAATTGCGACACCATTTTATAAACAAGCAATTGAAGATACAAAACATTTTTTAGAAAATGAAAATGTTCCCGTAACAGCTTTTGGTGAAGGAGATAAAAATGAGAGATTATAAAGGTTATTTTATTGATATAGACGGCACAATGTATAAAGGTACGGAAGTTATTGAAGGTGCAATCGAATTTATAAATTATTTAAATGAAAATAATAAAGATTATTTATTCGTTACAAATAATTCTTCAAAAACACCTGCTGAAGTAGCAGAAAAATTAAATAATATGGGTTTTCATACTTCAAGTGAACATGTGATTACTTCTGCAATGGCAACGGCTGGATATATAAGTGAAGCTTCTCCTGGCGCATCAGTGTATATGGTAGGAGGAAGTGGATTAGAAACTTCTTTAAAAGATGCTAGCTTAGTTGTGAAAGAAGATGAACATGTTGATTATGTTGTAATGGGCTTAGATGTGAATATTTCTTATGAAAAGCTTTCAGTAGCATGTTTAGCCGTTAGAAATGGTGCAAAATTCATATCTACTAATAAAGATGTTTCGATTCCAAATGAAAGAGGATTTTTACCTGGGAATGGTTCATTGACAAGCGTTGTAAGTGTATCGACTGGACAGACGCCAGTATTCATCGGTAAACCTGAAACAATTATTATGGAACAAGCTATTGAAAAAATTGGTCATGCTAAAGAAGATTGTGTCATGATTGGTGACTTATATGACACTGATATTTTAGCTGGAATCAATAGTGGCATTGATACATTACATGTACAAACTGGCGTAACATCTTTAGAAGAAATTAATAAAAAAGAAGTATTACCAACATATAGCGTTAAGAATTTATTTGAAGTTATTAAGTAAATTCACATAAGGAGCTGAGAACATGAATGAGAAAGTACTTGTTGCAAGACAATTACCAGAAAAGTTTATCAATCAGATTAAAGAATATGCAGAAGTAGATGTTTGGAACAGCGAATTAGAACCAATGCCTAGAGAAGCATTTTTAGAACGTTCTCAAGACGCTACAATTGTCATTACGACATTAAGCGAGCAAATTGATGAAGAATTTTTTAACAATGCAACGCGTATAAAAGGTGTCGTCAATTTAGCTGTTGGTTTTGATAATATTGATGTGAAACTTGCTGAAGAAAAAGGTGTTGTTGTAACAAACACACCAGAAGTTTTAACAGAAACGACTGCCGAATTAGGCTTTACGCTAATGTTGACAGCAGCAAGAAGAATTGTTGAAGCGGTTCAATATGTACATAATGGTGAATGGAAAAGCTGGGGGCCTTATCTTTTAGCAGGAAAAGATGTGCACGGCTCAACAGTCGGTATTTATGGTATGGGCTCAATTGGAGAAGCTTTTGCTAGAAGATTGAAAGGCTTTAATTGTAAAGTACTTTATCATAATCGCTCTAGAAAAGAAGAAGCTGAACAGCAATTAAACGTTGAATATCGTACATTGGATGAATTGCTTAATGAGAGTGATTTCGTAGTTTGTACAGCGCCATTAACGCCTGAAACAAAAGGTATATTCAATCGAGAAACATTTAAAAAAATGAAAAACTCAGCTATTTTAATTAATATCGGACGTGGTGGTCACATTGTAGAGTCTGATTTAATTGAAGCAATAGAGCAACAAGAAATTTTAGGTGCTGCATTAGATGTTGTTGAAAATGAACCTATTTCAGATGATCATCCATTTTTAAAAATGGATCAAGTGATTGTTGTGCCACACATTGGTAGTAGTTCAATTGCAACGCGAGATAAAATGGTGCAACTATGCGTAGATAATGCTAAACAAATTATGTCGAACCAAGAACCAATTACACCGGTTAAGTTAAAATAATCAAACCAAATTAATAAATAAAAACAGGCTGGGACATAATGAAATGTCTCAGCCTGTTTTAGTTTTTTGGCAGTATATGACTGATTCGCTCCCTTTTTATTTACATATATTGCTAATTTTTTACATATAATTCTTGATATTCGATTATGTATAGAATATAATGATGAAATAGAATAATTACAAAATTAAAACACAAGGAGATTAACAATGGAAAAAATTAGGGATATTATAAACTCTGAAAATTTTAAACTGATTGGTTTAACGATTTTCTATTTACTAATCATGATTGTGTTATTTTGGATTTATGCTGGTGGAAGCGCAAGTAATGATTTTATATATAATGAATTTTAATGAAGGAGAAAGTTTATGAGGGACATCTTAGAAAAAGTAACATTTATGAATAAGTGGCATGCTGATAAGGTTGCTATAAACTATAGAGATGAAGTAATAACTTATGGTGAATTAGATCTTTATTCTAATAAATTAGCTACTTTAATTAAAGGTTCTGGAAAGCCGATAGTACTTTATGGTCATATGTCACCTTATATGATTGTGGGAATGATTGCGAGTATGAAAGCAGGCATTGGTTACGTTCCAATTGATACTTCTATTCCATTAGAAAGAATAGAGCATATCATTGAGAAGGTTGAGCCTGTTTTTATTTTGAACACAACTGGAAATTTATTGAATAATTTACATGTAAAGCAAATAACGATAGAAGAAATACTTGCTGTTGAATCAGGGGATCAAGACTTCAATAGAATAACTGATAAAGATATTGTTTATACAATTTTTACATCTGGCTCTACAGGGTTTCCTAAAGGTGTACAAATTAGATATGAAAGTCTAGTTGATTTTACAGAATGGATGCTGGAATTAAATCAAATAGGCGAGCACAGAATGTGGTTAAATCAAGCACCGTTTTCTTTTGACTTGTCTGTAATGGCCATTTATCCATGTTTAATGACAGGTGGTACACTTCAACTTGTTGATAAGAAAATGATTGAAAAGCCTAAACAATTATATGAATTGCTTGAACATAAAGCAGTAGAAAGCTGGGTGTCTACACCTTCATTTTTAGAAATGTGTCTGTTATTACCTAATTTTAATGAAACACATCATCCGAAATTAAAACAGTTCTTCTTCTGTGGAGAAATATTAAGTCATAAAACAGCTCAGAAATTACATGATTTGTTTACGACATCAACTATTTATAATACATATGGACCAACTGAAGCTACAGTTGCTGTAACAAGTATACAAATCACACAAGAAATATTGGATCAATTTAAACCTTTACCAATAGGCAAAGTACGCCCAAATAGTGAATTGAAGTTAACAGATGAAGGTGAATTAATTATTATTGGTAAAAGTGTGAGCCAAGGTTACTTAAAAGATGAAGAGAAACATAATAAAGTGTTTAAAAACATTGATGGCCAATTAAATTATCATACAGGGGACAAAGCGTCTTATCGAGATGGCTATTGGTTCATTAACGGAAGAATTGATTTCCAAATTAAGATTAATGGGTATCGCATGGAACTTGAAGAAATTGAAAGCGTACTTGAACATTTGCCAGACGTTAAACAAGCTGTCATTTCACCAATTAAACATGGTGAGAAAATCCAATATTTACATGCAACAATTGTACCAGTAGCTGATGAGCTAGATAGTGAAAATGACATGACAATGCATTTGAAACATGAATTGAAATTACATTTACCAGAATATATGATTCCTAGAAAATTCAGTTATGCTAAACAGCTACCTTTAACGGCTAACGGTAAATTAGATCGCAACAAAGTATTAGAGAGGTTAAATTCATGACACCATATGGCGATTTTACTTATTTCTACATCTGTTTAATCTTAATGTTACCCGTTATTATTTTAGGATTAATCGGTAAGAAAAGTCTTATTTACAATAGGTTAATAACCTTAATTATGCTTGTCTTAATATTTTCGGATGACAGTAAAAATTTATTCGATAATCAATATTTGAGTTATCAACTTATTTTCTTTGCATTGTACGTATGTTATCAAGTTGTTTTGATTAGAACTTATAATACGCTCGTGAAGAAAACGAATAACTTTAAGTTATATGTGAGTGCAATATTGTTATCTATATTACCGTTAATTGTTGTCAAAGTATTACAAAGTAGTTGGCTTGGAACACATCAACTTACAATACATGGTAATAGAGTCATTGAATTTATTGGATTCTTAGGAATTTCTTATATTGCATTTAAGAGTATTCAACTCATTATGGAAATTCGTGATAGTCGTATTAAATCTATCGATACGATGAAATTAATAGATTTTATTACGTTCTTTCCAACAATCTCATCTGGTCCAATAGATCGATATAAACGATTTATTAAAGATGAAGAGAAGACGATAGAACCTGAAAAGTACTATGAAATGCTTATCAAAGCGATACATATGGTGTTTATGGGATTCTTGTATAAATATATTATTGCTTATTACATTAATGAATATGTGATTAAAGTTGTACCAATAGACACGGATCCGACATTTTTAAATTACTTATATTATATGTATGGTTATAGTTTCTATTTATTTTTTGATTTTGCAGGATACAGTTTATTTGCTATTGCATTTAGTTATTTATTTGGTGTACAAACACCAGTTAACTTTAACCAACCATTTAAAGCTAAAAATATTAAAGATTTCTGGAATAGATGGCATATGAGTTTATCATTTTGGTTTAGAGATTGCGTATATATGCGATTTGTATTTTGGGTATCTAAAGAAAAATTATTAAAAGATAAATTATTAATATCTAATTTAGGATTTTTCTTAAATTTCTTTATTATGGGTATTTGGCACGGTATTGAATGGCACTATATTTTGTATGGTTTATATCATGCAATGCTATTTATTGGATATGGTTATTATGAACAATGGCGTAAAAAACATCCTATAAAGATGAATCCAAACATTATGAACATAGTAGCAATTCTTATTACATTCCATTGTATAGCATTTGGATTTTTACTTTTCTCAGGCAAGTTAATACATTAAATAAGGGAGTTATATTATGAATTTTGAAGAGAGTGTTTTAAATATTTTAGCAGAAGTTGCAGAAAACGATATCGTTAAAGAAAATCCTGATATTGAAATATTTGAAGAAGGCATTATCGATTCATTTGCGACAGTAGGGTTATTATTAGAAATTCAAAATAATTTAGGCATTGATGTAACAATTACTGATTTTGATAGAGATGAGTGGGCAACACCAAATAAAATTATAAATGTACTTAAGGAATTACAATGAAATTAAAGTTATTGTTACCATTATTAATAAGTGGTTTATTATTCGGTTTATTTTTACTCGTACCAGTAGAATGGATTAAATCATTTTCAAAGTATGACAGTAATAATAACGAAGCGATATCTTTAGATGATACAGTACTAAAAGGTGTGCACTCACAAGAAGAAATGTTATTAAGTAAAAATTTCTATCCAATCTTTGGATCAAGTGAATTGGAGAAACAAGACATCTTTCATCCAGCGTATATCTTGAATGATAAAAAAGTGAAATTGCAACCATATCTAATAGGTACGGGTGGATCAACTGATTTAATTCATGCAATTAATATGGGGAGCCAAGCACATAATCTGAAAGGTAAAAAAATAGCGATTATTATTTCGCCACAATGGTTTACAGATCATGGACTGACTAATGATAATTTTAGTGCTCGATTTTCACCGTTACAAGCTGATCACTTATTTAAAAATAAAGTGTTAAGTCCAGAAATTAAAGATCGTTTTGCTAAAAGGTTAGTGCAATTTAAACAATTAAAATCAGACCCATACTTAAAATCAGTCATAGAAAAAGAAAATCATCATTATGATGAAGGGACATTTATGAATGATTTTGAAAAAAACATCTATGAAAAACACGACGCTTTGAAATCGATTTTTGGACAAGAAAAAGCAAAGTTACATAGAAAAGAACACCATCATTTTAATCATATGAATTGGAATGATTTGAAGTTATACGCTTCAGAATATGGCGCACAACATTCAAGAACAAATAAATTTGGTATGAATGATAAATATTGGCATTTATTAAAGCAGCAACGTAAAAGATATAATCGTAATTATGAGTTTAATATTCATTCGAAAGAATTTGATGATTTACAATTATTAATTGATACTTTAAAAGAAGCCAAAGCAGATCCATTATTCATTGTTATTCCAGCAAATGGAAAATGGTATGATCATATCCATGTTGATAAAGAAAGACGTGAAGCGGTTTATGAGAAAATCAATCACATGATTCAAAAGAACGATATGAAAGTATATGATTTAACCGATAAAGAATATGAACCGTATGTTATAACAGATGCTGTTCATATAGGATGGAAAGGCTGGGTATATATTAATGAACAAATGATACAACACATCAATGGAACATATGATGGAAAAGTGAATAGACAGTATCATTAATATTACCTAGGAAATAAAAAACAGGACATCGTCTTATAAACGATGTCCTGTTTTTTATTAATTATGAAGTTAGAATACTTGTTCTACTTCCACTACGCCAGGTACTTCTTCTAATAAAGCACGTTCTATGCCGGCTTTTAGCGTAATAGTAGAACTTGGGCAAGTACCACAAGCACCAAGTAGACGTAATTTAACAATCCCGTCATCAACATCTACTAGTTCACAGTCGCCGCCATCACGTAATAAGAATGGTCTTAACTTTTCGAGTACATCACTAACTTGATCAAACATTGTTTGTTGTTCGGTAGCCATATATATTAATACTCCTCTCATCAAGTGTTATTAGATACATTAATCTTATTTATCTATTATAATAGAAATAAGGTAAAAAATCTATTCATGAAACTAGGGGGATGCTAAAATGTCCAAGGCAAGTATAGTAATTTATGGGGCTGATGTTGTATGTGCAAGTTGTGTAAATGCACCATCATCAAAAGATACATTTGAATGGTTACAAGCAATTTTAGGAAGAAAATATCCAGAGTTAAACCTTGAATACACATATATTGATATTATGAATCAAACTGAAAATTTAACAGATCACGACCAACAATTTATAGAAAGAATAAACGAAGACGAACTATTTTATCCACTCGTAACAATCAATGATGAATACGTAGCAGATGGTTATGTTCAATTAAAGCCAGTAACTAAATTTATAGATGAACACGTAGCAGTAGAACAATAAAAATGAATAATGTTGGGAAGATTATTTGGGACAGATGAGTTGGGGAGAGTGTAGATGTGTGATATGAGGCAAGTCTTGGCTTAATGTCCGAATAAAGCCAAGAGATCGCTGAAGTCGTGGCTTAATGTGTGAGTAAAGCCAAGAGATCGCTGAAGTCATGGCTTAATGTGAGAGTAAAGCCAAGAGATCGCCGAAGTCTTGGCTTAATGCCTGAATAAAGCCAAGAGATCGCTGAAGTCATGGCTTAATGTGAGAGTAAAGCCAAGAGATTGCCGAAGTCGTGGCTTAATGTCTAAGTAAAGCCAAGAGATAGTCAAAGTCGTGGCTTAATGTCCGAGTAAAGCCAAGAGATAGTCAAAGTCATGGCTTAATGTCCGAGTAAAGCCAAGAGATCGTTCAAGTCTGATGTGAACCCAAATATTTGACCTAAACAAATCAAATTATTGGGGTGCATTCTTATGAGGAAAAAATATGATTTTAAATTCAAAATAAAACTTGTAAAAGAATATTTAGAAGGACATCAAAGTTATAGAACAATTGCTTTAAAATATGGTGTTTCAAGTTGGTCTGTCCTTCGGATTTGGGTCAATCAATATAAAGAGTTTGGAGAAGAAGGTTTAGAAGTAAAAAATAGAAATACTGTTTATACTAGCGAATTTAAATTATCTGTTTTAAAATTTAGACAAGAAAATATGTTGTCTTATCAAGATACTGCGAATCAC